>CALACD010000122.1 GCA_937890445.1 uncultured Acidimicrobiia bacterium
ACGGTCGAGCGCCATGACACCATCGGCGGTGCCTGCTCGAGGGAGTCCAACACGCTGCGTTACGGCCATCACACCCGCGCCCAACATGCCTGCGTCGAGAACTTCGTGCACGACAACGCCAAGCGTGGCATGGGCAAACGGGACATCGTGCCCAACATCAACTTCTTCATGAACGTGCCGGTCGAAGCAGACGGAACCCTCGGCATCGTCGATGGTCTGTCGGCACCGGGTCTCACGGTCGACCTGCTGGCCGCGATGGACACGCTGGTGGCGGTGTCGAACTGTCCCCAGATCAACAATCCTTGCAACGGCTTCAACCCGACCCCGGTACGGATGATCGTGACCATGCCGGAATGAGTTCGTCGGGTTTCCGTCGCGTCCTCGTCGCCAATCGCGGCGAGATCGCCTGTCGGATCATGCGAACGCTCGACACCATGGGGGTCGAGTCAGTCGCCGTCTACTCCGACGCCGATTTCGATGCTCGGCACGTCGCGATGGCCGGGCGTGCCGTGCGCCTCGGCCCAGCGCCACCGGTCGAGAGTTACCTGCAGATCGACCGGGTCATCGCCGCAGCGCGACAGACCGGCGCCGAGGCGATCCATCCCGGGTACGGCCTACTGTCGGAATCGGCCGACTTCGCCGAGGCATGCGAAGCCGCCGGATTGGCCTTCATCGGGCCGACGCCGGATCAACTCCGGGTCTTCGGCAAGAAGCACACGGCACGGGATCTGGCCGAACGGGCAGGGGTGCCGCTGGTGCCGGGCAGCGGGTTGCTGGCTTCGGCCCACGAAGCAGAGGCCGCGGCCGACCTCGTCGGCTTTCCGGTGATGCTCAAGGCGTCGGCCGGCGGTGGCGGCATCGGTATGCGACGGTGCGACGAGCCGGGCGAGTTGGCGGCCGCATTCGAGAGCGTCCAGCGACTGGCGGCCGGCAACTTCGGAGACAACACCGTCTTTCTCGAACGCTTCGTCCAGCGGGCGCGTCACATCGAGGTCCAGATCTTCGGTGACGGGGCCGGCACCGTCATCGACCTTGGCGAACGTGACTGTTCGACTCAGCGCCGAAACCAGAAAGTGGTCGAGGAAACCCCCGCTCCCGGCATCTCCGATGGCCTTCGGCAACGACTGCTGGAGGCCTCCCGACGTCTGGCCGCCTCGGTCGACTATCGATCGGCCGGGACCGTCGAGTTCGTCGTCGATGCCGACAGCCTGAGCAACGCCGACGGGGGCGATGCGTGGTTCCTCGAGATGAACACTCGGCTCCAGGTCGAACACGGGGTCACCGAATTGGTCCGCGGCATCGACCTCGTCGAATGGATGATCGAGTTGGCGGGAGGATCGATCCCGGCCGGCTTCCTCGACCCGCCCCCGGCGAACGGATCGGCCATTCAGGTCCGGTTGTACGCCGAAGACCCGGTCGACGACTTCCGGCCCAGCCCGGGCCTGATCACCGAGTTCGAGACACCGGCCGACATTCGTTGTGACTCCTGGGTCGCCGCCGGCACCGAAGTCTCGCCCTACTACGATCCTCTGATCGCCAAGTTGCTCGTGCTCGGTGACGATCGGCCGGCCGCCATCGAGGCCATGGCGGCAGCGCTGTCCGCCACTCGGGTCGGCGGGATCGAGACCAATCGTGCGTTCCTGGCCGACATCGTGATGTCGGCGACGTTCCGGGCCGGCGAGACCACGACGGGATCGCTGGCCGACCTGAGTCATCGACCTCGGACCGTGAAGGTGCTGGACGGCGGTCTGTTCACCACGGTCCAGGATCTGCCCGGTCGGCTCGGCTACTGGCAGGTCGGGGTGCCGCCATCGGGCCCCATGGACGACCGGAGCCACCGTCTCGCCAACGAACTCCTCGGGAACGATCCGCACCTACCTGCGCTGGAGATGACCCTTCGGGGCCCTCGGCTCTGTTTCACCAGCGCCACCGTGTTCGCGCTCGGCGGAGCGGCCACCACAGCAACGCTCGATGGCGTCGACGTCCCCCATTGGACAGTGGTCGAGGCGTTGGCCGGGTCGGTGCTCGACGTCGGTGCCGTTCCCGGTCCCGGGGCCCGCTCGGTCCTGGCCGTTGCCGGAGGCTTCGATGTGCCCGATCATCTGGGAAGCGCGTCGACCTTCGTGCTCGGTGGGTTCGGGGGTCATGCCGGGCGCACGCTCCGCCCCGGCGACGTCCTGCACGTGGGTGCGGTCACCACGCCGGCGGCGCCCGGGCTGTCGCTGCCCGAACCAGACCGTCCCGTCATGACCGATAACTGGGAGATCGACGTGTTGGCTGGACCTCACGCGGCCCCCGACTACTTCACCGACAGCGACATCGAACAGCTCTACGGCGCCACCTGGACCGTTCACTTCAACTCCGATCGGACCGGCGTGCGACTGATCGGACCCAAACCGCAATGGGCCCGACCCGACGGCGGCGAAGCGGGTCTGCACCCTTCCAACATCCACGACAACCCCTACAGCATCGGGACCATCGACTTCACCGGCGACATGCCCATCGTCCTCGGTCGTGACGGTCCGAGCCTGGGCGGCTTCGTCTGCCCGGCGACCATTGCTCAGGACGACTTCTGGAAGATCGGTCAGGCCCGAGCCGGCGACACCGTCCGCTTCGTTCCTCGCCTCGCCCCGCCGTCGGCGTCGGCGTCGGCGTCGGCGTCGGCGTCGGCGTCGGCGTCGGCGGGGTCCGACGAACTCGTCCGCCGCTTCGGCGACGCCGTACTTCGTGTCGTCGCCCCCGACGACCGGCCGACGCTCACCATCCGACGAGCCGGTGACGCCCACGTGCTGGTCGAGTACGGCGAGAACGTCCTGGACCTGATGCTTCGCCTTCGAGTGGCTGCCCTCATGGCTGCGGTCGATGCAGACCGCCACCAGGGGATCCGGGAGATGGTTCCCGGCATTCGCTCGTTGCAGATCGGTTTCGACCCGGCGACGGTCTCGGCCGCCGAGATCGTCGAACTCGTCGCCGGCACCGATGCCGATCTCGCTCCCCTCACCGACCTCGAGGTACCCAGTCGGATCGTCCGCCTGCCCCTGTCATGGGACGATCCGGCAACGAAGCTGGCGACCGAGAAGTACATGCAGACGGTCCGGCCCGATGCGCCATGGTGCCCCTGGAACCTGGAGTTCATCCGCCGCATCAACGGGCTGGATTCGGTCGACGACGTCAAGGACATCGTCTTCGATGCCAGCTACCTGGTGTTGGGCCTGGGCGACGTCTACCTGGGTGCACCGGTTGCGACGCCCGTCGATCCTCGCCACCGCCTGGTCACGACGAAATACAACCCTGCTCGCACCTGGACCGCCGAGAACTCGGTCGGCATCGGTGGCGCCTATCTGTGCATCTACGGGATGGAGGGTCCGGGCGGATACCAGTTCGTCGGCCGGACGGTCCAGGTATGGGATCGGTGGAGGCGAGGCGCCAGCAACGGGTTCGACCAGCCTTGGCTGCTGCGGTTCTTCGACCAGATCCGCTGGTATCCGGTGGAGGCCGACGAGCTGCTCGAGCTGCGAGCCGAGGTCGCGGCCGGGCGCTTCCGGTTCGACATCGAAGAGACGACGTTCTCGGTGGCCGACCACCTCGGCCTGCTCGAGACCGAAGCCGAATCCATCCAGCGCTTCACCGTGCAGCGGGCCAATGCCTTCGAGGAGGAACGCCGCCGTTGGGCAGAGGCCGGTCTCGACCTCCCCCCCTCGGAGGATCTGTCGGTGGCCCCGGTCGAACAACCCGACCTGCTCGCCGGCCAGGTGGCGGCGTCGGCATCGGTTCCCGGTGTCGTATGGAAGGTCCAGACGGCGGAGGGCAGACGGGTCGAGGCCGGGGAGGTCGTCGTGATCGTCGAATCGATGAAGATGGAGACCGAGGTGACCGCGCCGACCGGTGGGATCGTCACATCGGTCCGCTGCTGCGAAGGTGACGCCGTCATGACCGGAAACGTCCTGGTGGTCATCACCCCCGAAGGGCGCGATACCCGCGAAGGGCGCGATACCCGCGAAGGGCGCGATACCCGCGAAGGGCGCGATACAGAACGGACCGACGAACGAAGGGACGGGGCAACATGACCAACGAGACGGCGCGGCAAACGATCGAGGACACGTTCGATCGCATCGACGTCGCGCGGCGCGACGTCGACGATGCCATCTTCATCGCGGTTGCTGATCGGGACCGAACGCTGGCCTCGGTCGACGGCGAGGGACCACTGGCCGGACTCACCTTTGCCGTCAAGGACAACATCGACGTGGCCGGCATGGCCACGACCGCCGGCTGCCCGAGCTTCGGGTTCCAACCAGCAGTGTCGGCCACGGTGGTCGCTCGGCTGACCGGGGCCGGCGCCACCTGCGTGGCCAAGACCAATCTCGATCAGTTCGCCACCGGACTCGTCGGCACCCGCAGCCCCTACGGCATCCCGATCAATCCGGTCGATGCCCGATTGGTGCCGGGTGGGTCGTCGTCGGGCTCAGCCGTCGCCGTCGCCCGCGGTCTGGTCGACTTCGCCTTGGGCACCGACACCGCAGGCTCGGGTCGTGTCCCTGCGCTGCACAACCGCATCGTCGGGCTCAAACCGACCCGGGGACTCCTGTCGACGGCTGGCGTCGTGCCTGCGGTTCGTAGCATCGACTGTGTCTCGATCTTCGCCCGCGACATCTCGACGGCGTGGTCGGCGCTGGAACAGGCCCGAGGATTCGATGCCTCCGACCCGTTCAGCCGCCGGGCACCGACTCCTCCCCCACCTTCCCCCCTGCTTCGGGTGGCTGTCCCTTCGGTCGTCGATCTCGACACCGATCTCGACCGCGCCGCCTGGGAGGAGGCGCTCGCCTCACTGCGTAACCTCGCCATCGAGGTGTGCGAGCTCGACATCTCGTTCCTGTGCGATGCCGGCGATCTGTTGTACGGCGGACCATGGGTGGCCGAGCGCCTGGCTGCGGTCGGAGACTTCCTACGAACCGAACCGGTCGATGCCGATCCGACCGTTGCCCGCATCATTCTGGGGGGTGACGAATTCGCTGCCATCGACGCCTACCGAGCGCAGTACCAGTTGGCCCACTACAAGCAGCGGGCCGACGCACTCTGGCACGACATCGATGTACTGCTCGTTCCAACCGCCCCGGGGCTCGCCACCCTCGACGAGGTGGCCGCCGACCCCGTCGGACGCAACACCAGGCTCGGCCGCTACACCAACTGGGTCAACCTCCTCGACCAGTGTGCAATCGCCGTCCCCGGACCCGACCGGACCGACGGGTTGCCGTTCGGGGTCACGGTCATCGGTCCTGCGGGCGCGGATGCCACCATTGCCTCCTTGGCCGCCGACCTCGTGGGCGAACACCTGTCGGCGGCCGTCACCGAAGCGGCAACCGGCTGGCTCGACATTGCCGTGGTCGGCGCTCATCTGACCGGCCAGCCCTTGAACTGGCAGCTGACGGATCCCGGCGCCCGTCTCGTCACCTCCACCGTGACGGCCGCGTCGTATCGGCTCTATGCGCTGGCCAACTCCCAGCCGCCGAAGCCGGGCCTGGTCCACGTCGATGACGGCGGCGCCGCCATCGAGATCGAGATCTGGCGTATGCCGAGAGATGCCGTCGGCGGTCTGCTGGCCCGAATCCCCGCACCGCTGGGGTTGGGGACGCTGCAGCTGGCCGATGGGCGAACCGTACACGGCTTCATCGCCGAACCCCGGGCCATCGAAGGCGCCGACGACATCACCCACTTCGGCGGATGGCGGGCCTACCTCGCGTCGCGCTGAGACCACGGCACCTGATTCTCCGTCCTGAAACGACCAGGCAACAGGCAGGAAACCTGGAGACGCGATCGTGAGGGGATGCAACTCGATCTCACCGCAACCAGGCCGGCTCTCATCGTCGTCGACATCCAAGCCGGGGTCTCCGAAGGCGTCGAAGCCTCGCTGCCCCACGTCGGAGAGGCCGAAGCGGTTCCGAAAGCCGTCGACGTGCTCACCGCGGCACGACAGCTCGGCATACCGGTCATCCACTTCAGGGAGGTCCACCGCAAGGAGATGGTCGACTTCGGTCGAGAACTCGACGGCGACGAGCCCGTGCACTGTCTCGAGACCTGGCCCGAGGCGCAATACCACCCCGACACCTTCCCCATCGACGGCGAGTTCCCGATGCACAAGCGCCGCTACAGCTGTTTCATCGGAACCGACCTCGAAATCCTCCTGCGGGGTCTCAAGGTCGACACGCTCATCTTGATCGGCGCCATGACCAACGTGTGCGTGCACTACACCTTCGCCGACGGGCATCAGAAGGACTACCACATGCACGTCGTCGAGGACGCGGTGTACGGATCGGATTGGCCGGCCCACCACGCCTCGCTGATCGCCATGGAGTATCTGCAGCACGGGGCCCGGATCACGGCCGAACAGTTCGTCGACGCCGTGGCCGACCAGTTGGCCAGTCGATCCGTCGGCGTCTGAGAACCGTCAGAGGAACGTCGCAGGAAAGGAGTCACGCATGGCCAGCACCGGCGTCCGTCGGGTGGTGCCTCTCACCTTCGGTTGGGAGCACATTCCCCTGAGCATCTCGATCGCCGGTGGCGATCCGAACCTCCGCTTGCGCGAACCCGTACCCGGGATCCTCCTGGAGGTCGACGGCGGCTGGTTCCTTCTCGACACCGGGTTCAACACACCGGTGCTCCTGGACCACCAGCTCCGACGACGACTGTGTCACATGGGCATCGAGGACGAGTTGGTCGGCGACGACGGCGACTCGATCGAACGAGCCTTCGAGTTCGTCGGCATCGACCCGGCCGACGTCGTCGAGGTCGGACTCAGCCACCTCCACTACGACCACGCCGGCGGTTTGCGCTGGTTCGTCGAGCAAGCCCCCGTTCATTGCCAGCGAAGGGAACTGGAACACGCGCTGGCCCTCGACGCGCCCGAGCCCCAGGCCATGCTGCGTATGGACTTCGACGACCATCGCATCGACTGGCGACTGGCCGACGGTGATGTCGAGCTGGCACCGGGCATCACGGCCATCGCCACCTATGGCCACACCGTCGGCCATCAGAGCTTCGTGATCGACCTGATCGACGGTTCCGGCTTCGTCTTCGCCTTCGATGCCGCCGACCTCCAACGCAATCTCGACGACGAGATCCCACCCGGTTCGGTGGCCACCGGCGATCAGGAGGAGGCCATCGAATCGATCCGACGACTGAAGGCGATCGCCAAGGAGAAGAACTATCGCCTGATTCCGGGCCACGATCCCGACGTGTGGCCGGCCTTCACCGCAGAGCTCGGCTGCGAAGGCCCCCACGAACATGGACGGTTCCTTCCCGTCTGATCCAACCCGTCTGACCCATCCCGAATCTCTCGTGTGTCGGGAACCAGACTGCTGGTTGGTTCGTCACAGGATCATCGCGGCAGCTGCGAAGGGCTGCGCGATCCGAGGAGAGGAATGCGGATTTGCGTCGACTGATGGTCATCAGCTTGTGTTTCGCCCTTCTCGCAGCTGCCTGCACCGATAGCGGGAGCGACGACGACGAGACCGGATCTGTGGGTGTCGGCAGGGTGGCGGACGCCACTCGACCGTCGCGCCTGGCACTGCAGTTGAGTGAGGGGTCGGCTTCCCAGGTTGCCGACCCGGCGACCAGTGTCGTGACCGGCACCGCGTTGACCGACAACGAGGTCACGGCCATCCTCGATCGACTCCCCGTATGGGACGTGCCCGACACCGATCAGGTCGAGTCCAACCGCCCGACCGACTCGCTGCGCCCTCCCCTCATCGGCGACACCGTCGAAGGAACCTTCCCCCCGACCGGCGACGCCGACCCCACGGCAGACGAAGCGGCCGACGGCCCACTCGAAGTCCTACGAGTCCAGCCCGAGGGTGCAGTCCCTCTCGCTGCGTTCCTGAGCATCACCTTCAACCAGCCAATGGTGCCGCTGGCCACCCTCGACCAGCTCGGAGCCGAAGACGTTCCCGTCACGGTCACTCCCGCCGTCGAGGGTCGGTGGCGTTGGATCGGGACTCGGACGCTGCGGTTCGAGGTCGACCCCGGCCTCACCGATCGGCTCCCGGCAGCCACCGAGTACCAGGTCGAGATCCCGGCCGGGACGGTATCGGCCAACGGGGCCCGACTCGCCGAAGCCGTCCGTTTCCAGTTCGCCACACCTGCGCCCCGAGTGGAGTCGTTCGTCGGGGCCTCCGACAGCATGCCGCTGACCTCGGTGTTCGTCGCCGTGTTCGATCAGGTCGTGGACCCCGAGAGCATCCTGTCGACCACCACCTTGGAGGTCGGCGCCGACGAGCGCCCCGTTCGGGTCGCCACCACGGACGAGATCGAAGCCGACGAGGAAGCATCGAGTGCCATCGAGGATGCGTTGGAGGGGCGGGCCGTCGCCTTCGTCGCCACCGACCCGCTGCCGGTCGATCAACCGGTCGTGATCACGTTCGAGGCCGGTACCGCATCGACCGAAGGCCCCCGTGTCACCGACAGCCCCCAGACGTTCCGGGGCCGCACATTCGGCAACCTGCGAGTGAGCCGGACCGACTGCGGCTACGGCGACGGATGCCGACCGCTGACGCCGTTACGGATCGAGTTCAGCAACCCGCTGGACCTGAACGTGTTCACCCCGTCCATGGTCGGCGCCGAACCGGCGATCCCCGGGATGCGGGTCAACGTCTACGGCAACACGATCGAGGTGGCGGGGGCAACCGCGGGCCGCACCACCTATGAGATCACCCTGTCGGCCGCCATCACCGATACCTTCGGCCAGACGCTGGGCGACGACGTCACCGAGCGGTTCGAGGTCGGTCCGGCCCTACCCTGGCTCCGGGGCTTCGACCGCCAATTCGTGACCGTCGACCCGACGGCGCCATCTCCGACGGTGAGCATCTCGACCATCAACCACGAGAGCGTTCGAGTGAGGGCATGGTCGGTGTCGCCCGACCAATACGGGGACTATCTGCGTTACCTCGAGTCGACCTATGCAGACACCCGACCCCCCGAGCCGAGCTGGCCCGTGGTCCTCGACCAGGACGTCGCCATCGACGCCCCCGACGACACCTTTGCCGAAACGGCGATCGATCTGACCGATGCCTTCGACCAGTCGGACGGACCGATCGTCGTGCGCATCGAACCGACCCGAACGTTCTCGCCCGACAGCAACGAGTACTGGCAGAACCAACCCAGCTACGCCTTCGTGCAGCAGACCACCGTGGCCATCGATGCCATCGTCGACAACGACGAGCTGCTGATCTGGACCACCGATCTGCGCACCGGTGAGCCCTTGGGCGACGTCGACGTCGAGGTGCTCGGTCGGAACGAATCCGTGACGACCGACCAGGACGGACTGGCCCGGTTGTCGCTGAACGCCACGGGCGTGACCGGCTTGGTCGCCACGGTCGACGACCGGATCGGCATGCTGCCCTCCAGCTGGTACGACGGCTGGCAAGCCCAGCAGAACGGCGAGGAGACCCGCTGGTACGTCTTCGACGATCGGGGCATCTACAAGCCGGGTGAGACGGCAAGGGTGACGGGCTGGATCCGAACCATCGACGCCGGCAAGGGTGGCCCACCCGAACTCGTCGCCGACAGCGTCACGGTCGACTACCAGGTCTATGACCCGCAGTACAACGAGATCGCATCGGGTCAGACCGAGGTCAACGCGCTGGGCGGATTCAACCTGGCCGTCGACATCCCCGCCGCGGCCAATCTGGGTCAGGCGACGATCGAGTTCCAACTCTCGGGACCGGGCGCGCCGGCGTCGGGTTACGGCAACCACTGGTTCCAGATCCAGGAGTTCCGGACTCCCGAGTTCGAGGTGCTGGCCCGGGCCGAGAGCGCTGGCCCGTACCTGGTGGCCGAACCGGCCACCATTGCCGTGGACGCCAACTACTACGCCGGGGGCCCGCTTCCCGACGCCGAGGTCCAATGGCTGGTCAGCACCGCTCCCACCAGCTACTCCCCGCCCGGATGGGACCCGTTCGTGTTCGGCCAGTGGCAACCGTGGTGGATCGCCGGGCCCTCCTTCGAGGGCGGCTACGGGATCGACGGCTACCGCGGAGATTTCGGGGCCGAAGGCGACATCTGCTTCGACTGCGGTCCCGGCTTCGGTTCGATCGAGTACGAACAGTTCGCGGGCCGCACCGACGGCGGCGGACATCACTATCTGCAACTGGACTTCACCGGTCCCGAGATCGACCTGCCTTCGTCGATCACGGCCGAGTCGACCGTGTTCGACGTGAACCGTCAGGCCTTCGCCGGACGAACCAGCCTGTTGGTGCACGCGGCCCGCCAGTACGTCGGCCTGCGAACCGATCGACCGTTCGTGGAGAAGGGCACGCCGATTCGGGTCGACGTCGTCGTCACCGACATCGATGGTGCAGCCGTCGCCGGCCGCGATGTCGAGGTCACTGCGGGTCGGGTCGAGTCGATCTTCGCCGACGGCACGTGGACCGATCAGGTGGTCGATTCCACGACGTGCACGATCACCTCGATCGCAGCCGTCGACGCGTCCAGCGAGACCCCCCGCTGCGAGTTCGCCACCGACATCGGCGGCAGCTACCGGATCACCGCCATCGTCACCGACGACGACGGCCACCGGAACCGAACCGAGATCACCCAGTGGGTGACCGGGGCCGAGAGTCGTCCCTCGCGGCTGGTGCAGCAGGAGACCGTCACCATCGTCCCCGACCGTGCGACCTATGCCGAAGGTGACACCGCCGAGTTGTTCGTCCAGGCCCCGTTCTCGCCGGCCAGTGGTCTGGTGACCGTGATGCACGGCGGCATCGAGTCGACCATCTCGTTCGATGCACCCGACGGCACGGCCGTGGTCGACGTTCCGATCGAGGCCGGCTTCGTGCCGAACGTGTCGGTACAGGTCGACATGGTCGGTTCGGCCGTGCGGACCGCTGACGACGCGACCCCGCTTCCCGACGCGCCGCGCCGCCCGGCGTTCGCCACCGGCCGCATCGACCTGGCCGTGCCGCCGCTGCGCCAGACACTCCAGGTCATGGCAACGCCCGGCGATCCACTGCTGCAACCGGGAGCCGACACCTCGGTGACCGTCGAGGTACGCGACGCCGACGGGGAGCCCGTGGATGGCGCCGGCGTGGCCATCGTCGTGGTCGACGAGGCTGTCCTTGCCCTGACCGGCTATCAGCTGTCCGATCCCCTCGACACGTTCTACGGCATGGTCTATGGCAATGCCTTCGCCGAGTACGTGCGCTCCAGCGTGGTGTTGTCACAACCCGAGACCTTCGACTCGGGCAACACCGCCGGGGGCGAGGAACAAGCCACCGATGACGGCACTGTCGACGAGGAGGCCGTGGAGGAGGAAGCGTCGGCCGATTTCGCCCTGTCCGACGGCGATGACACCGGTGCTGCGTCCCCGACGACCACTGCCTTCAGCGAGGCGCGACAGGCGGGCACCGATGCAGCCGGCTCGGGGGTTCCCCTCGAGGTCCGCACCGACTTCGGCGCGCTGGCCGTCTACGCCCCCGACGAGACCACGACTGCCGACGGCACCGTCACCGTCGCCGTGGCGCTGCCGGACAACCTGACTCGCTATCGGGTGATGGCGGTCGCCGTCGACGGGGCCGAACGATTCGGCAAGGGCGAAGCCAACATCACGGCCCGCCTGCCGCTGATGGTGCGGCCGTCGGCTCCCCGGTTCTTGAACTTCGGCGATCGGTTCGAGCTGCCCATCGTGGTCCAGAACCAAACCGATGGCGTCATGTCCGTCGACATCGTGGTGCAATCCTCGAACCTGGCGCTGACCGATGCCGCCGAGTTCTCGGGCACCACCAACGATGGAGCCATGGCAGGACAGCGCGTGACCGTGCCCGCCAACGATCGGGTCGAGGTTCGTTTCCCCGCCGCCTCCGATCGGGCCGGGACCGCCCGATTCCGGGTCGCCGCCGTCAGCGGTGACGACGGTGACGCGGCCCAGATCGAACTGCCGGTCTACACCCCGGCCACGGCCGAAGCCTTCGCCACCTACGGTGTCCTCGACGGTGGCGACGGCGCCATCGCCCAACCACTCCTGGCCCCGGTCGACGTCTTCTCCCAGTTCGGGGGGCTCGAGATCAACACCTCGTCGACGGCCCTCCAGGCCCTGACCGACGCTGTCCTGTACGTCACCGACTATGAGTACGACTCAGCCGATGGCCATGCGTCTCGCATCATGGCCGTGGCCGCCCTGCGCGACGTGCTCGAGGCCTTCTCGGCCGATGGGCTCCCGTCGGCGGCGGCACTGAACGCACAGGTCGCACGCGACATCGAGCGCCTGGCCGCTCTCCAGAACGATGATGGCGGCTTCCCCTACTGGCAACGGGGACAGCTCTCGATCCCCTGGCAGTCGATCCAGTCGACCCACGCCCTCGTGCTGGCCGATCAGGCCGGGTACCAGGTGCCCGATGCCACGCTGGCTGCGGCCCTCGACCACCTGGCCAACATCGAATCCTTCATCCCCACCGACTATGCGGTCGAGGTTCGCACCACCCTCAGCGCCTACGCCCTGCACGTACGCAACCTGGCCGGCCAGCGGGACTCGACCAAGGCCGAGGGCCTGTACACCGCGAGCGTCGACACCCTTCAACTGGATGCACTGGCCTGGTTGTGGCCCGTGGTGGAGAGCTCCGACATCCGGTCGGCCATCTCCCGAACATTCGAGAACCGGGCAGTCGAGACGGCGGGGGCGGCCGTGTTCGCCAACGACTACGGCGAGGACGCCTACGTGATCGCCAACTCGGACCGTCGCACCGACGGGGTGATCCTCGACGCCTTGATCACCCAGGCGCCCGACAGCGATCTGATCCCCAAGGTGGTGGCCGGACTGCTGGGCAACCAGATCCGAGGCCGGTGGAACAACGTGCAGGAGAACGCGTTCATCCTGTTGGCCCTCCACCGCTATTTCGACACCTTCGAATCGGTCACGCCCGAGTTCGTCGCCCGGGCCTGGCTCGGTGACCGCTACGTCGCCGAGGCCGAGTTCCGGGGACGTTCGACCGATCGGTCCGCCACGCTGGTCCCGATGGCCGAACTGATCGACGCCGGCAACTCCCAGGTCGTGGTGGCCAACGACGGGGTCGGACGCCTCTACTACCGGCTGGGCCTTCGCTACGCCCCCGAGGACCTCACGCTCGAGGCTCGTGACGAGGGCTTCGTCGTGGAACGCATCTACGAGGGCGTCGATGATCCTGCCGACGTACGACGCGAGACCGACGGCACCTGGTACATCCGGGCCGGATCAACGGTGCGGGTACGGCTGACGATGGTGGCCGACGCTCAACGCACCCACGTGGCCCTCATCGATCCGCTACCGGCCGGTTTCGAAGCCCAGAACCCGGGATTGGCCGTGACTCCGACCACCCCGCCCGAAGAGATCGGTGAGGGTTCATCGTGGACCTCGTGGAACTACGGGGGATGGTTCGAACACCAGAACCTGCGCGACGACCGGGCCGAAGCGTTCACCAGCTACCTACCGGGAGGCACCTACGACTACTCCTACATTGCCCGAGCCACCACGCCCGGCACGTTCGTGGTCCCACCGACCCGAGCCGAGGAGATCTACGCACCCGAGGTCTTCGGCCGCTCACCTTCGGCCACCGTGGTCGTCGAAGGCTGACCGGCCGGTCCTGCCGAGTCCAGCATCACCGCAGCGGCGGACCGATTCGATGAGACTGGGGCGGTGCAGGTGCGCCGATCCATCCTCATCACCGTGGGGACGTTGGGCGCGGCCGCCGCTTCCGGGCTGATCGCCGACGAGCTCCACCACCGGGCTGCATCGCGGCACATTCCGTCGGCTCGCTCGGTCGCGCTCGTGGTGTTGGGGTTCCCGTCCCGACGCGACAACCGACCCCACCCGGTGCAGATCTGGCGGGTGAAGTTGGCCTTGCGCACGATCGCACGTCATGGCGCCGACACCATCGTCTTCTCCGGTGCTCCTCCTCGTCCCGGCGCCCCGTCCGAGGCCGAAGCCATGGCCGACATCGCCACGTCGCTCGGCTACCCGGGACCGACGAACCCGGCCGTCATCCTCGAGACCAACGCCACCAGCACCTGGGAGAACGTCCACGGTTCGGCACCGCTGGTCGAAGGGGCCGACATCGTGATCCTGGTCTCCGATCCGCTCCATGCCCGACGGGCCCAGCGCTACTGGCACCAGCAACACCCCGGAGACACCGATCGGGTCTTCGTCACCGATGGCTCACCTCGCTTCGCCGACTGGTGGATGAAGATCCCGACCGCGGCGGTGTCGGCGGTCCGATGGCGGGCCGTCGCCGTCAAACATCGCCTCGGTTTCGCCTGAGCGCCGTCAGGTGTCGGAGATGCCTGCTCCCAGCAGTCGCTCGAGGCTGCCGAACCGGGCCAGCATCGTGAGCACACCCAGGCTGATCCCGGTGAAGACGATGGACACCGCAGCAATGGTCGGTGTGAAGCCGTAGCGAAGCGAATTGAAGATCTTGATGGGCAGGGTCTCCACGGTGAACCCTGCGACCATGAAGGCGATGATGTACTCGTTCAAGCTCAGGACGAAGGCCGCCACGTAACCCGTCACGATGCTCGGCACCAGCAAGGGAAAGGTGACCGTGAAGAAGCGACGACGCCCATCGGCTCCCAACGTGGTCGCTGCCTCCTGGATCGACGGATCGATGCCGGCCAGACCGAGGCTGATGGTGATGAGCGGCACGGTCGAGAAGAAGACACCGTGGGCGATGATCACGTTCTCGATCTGACCGGGGCGCCCGATCTCGTTCCACAACACGAGGGCCCCGACGGCGCTGATCACGGGCGGAAGCATGAAGGGAAGCACCCCAAGGGCCATGAAGACACCGGAGAAGCGAGGCCGCCATTGATGGAGGGCATAGGCCATGGGCAGGGCGATCAGCACCGCGAGCCCCGCTCCGGGAACCGCGATCTTCAACGAGTTGCTCACCGAGGCCCGCCATTGTGGGTCCGTGAGCAGAGCGCCATACCACTTGCCGGAGAACTCCGTGACGGGAAAGTCCAGGAACTGGTTGGCGTTCAGTGATGCGACGCCCACCACCAGCAGTGGCCCGACCAGGAAGATCACCACGGCCGAGATGACGAAGAATCGGAAGAGTCGCATCAGACGGCCACCGCCTTCTGACGAGCGCGACCCTGGCGCGATCCCAACCAGGTCGTCACCCCGACGATGGCCAGGGAGACGGCGGTGAGGAACATGGCGATGGCGGCCGCGAACGGCACGTTCGAGTTGTAGGTGGCCTGGTCGGAGATGAACACCGACAACGTCCAGTGCTCGGGCCGACCGAGGACCTGGCCGATGATGTAGCTCCCGAGCGTGAAGACGAACACCATGAGGAAGGCCGCGACCAGGTTGGTCCGACTGAGTGGCACCACCACGTTGAAGAACGTACGCAGCGGTGAAGCCCCCAGCGTCTCCGATGCTTCGGTGAGCTCGCGGTCGATACGGCTGAGCGCCGGATACAGGGTCAGCACGCAGTAGGGAAAGGCGATGTAGGCCAGTCCGATGCAGACCGCCCAGTACCCGGGCGTGTACGACTGCGGTTCGGACATCAGACCGAGCCAGACCATGATGTTCGAGATCCCCGACGCCCGGCCCAGGATCAGATCCCAGGCGAAGGCGACGATGACCTCGGACAACGTCAACGCAGCCAGGATCATGATGAGCAGCGGAACCTGATACCGGGCCTTCATGCGTGTCAGGAACCAGGTGAACGGAAAGGCGAACATCACCGTCACCGCCGCCACGAACAGGCAGATGCGAAGCGAGAACAACGCCCGATCGATGTAGAAGTCGCTGCCGAGACGCGACCAGCTCTCGAGGACGAAGGCAGGCTCGTAGAACCCTCCCTGGATCCGCCGGTAGAACGAGGTCCGTAGCATCAGCGCGAACGGGCCGAGAAAGAACACGGCCAGCACGAGGGTGGGAACCATGAGCATGATCCGGCCCGACCAGCTCATGCCCGGCCCGTCCTCGTCGTGGATCACGGGCTCGGTCAGCTCGACCGTATCGGCTGGCGTCTCGACGACGGTCATACCCGCTCCGGGTCGTCGACGACGACGCAACTGGCCATTGGGAAGTGCACACGGACCACGTCACCGCGGGCCAGCCTCGGCCCGGAAGCAAGATCCCTGGAGCCGCCCTGCACGACGATTGGCTCGGCCAACCCCACATCGACGAAACACTCGAAGGTTGCACCCAGATCGCGTACGAACGACACCGTGCCCGGCAACCGATTGGGGGCTCGGTCGTCGCTGTCGGACCCGACGATCTCGAGTTCGGCATCGGCCGGGCGGGCCGAGATGGTCATGTCGGCGCCCACCGCGCGGAAGTCGCCGGTCGGGGGAACGTCGAACAACCTGCCCTCGATCTTCACCGAAGCGCGTCCTGCCGATCGCCCCCGGAGCAGGTTGGTGGCGCCGAGGAACTTGGCCGTGAAGGCTGTCTTCGGCGATCGATAGACCTCGAGCGGCGGGCCAACCTGCTCGATACGACCCTGGTTCAACACGACGATCACATCGGACATCGTCATCGCTTCGCGTTGATCGTGGGTCACCATGATGGTGGTGATGCCCAGTTGCTGCTGGAGCAGACGGAGCTCGACCTGCAGCGATTCCCGCAAGTTGGCGTCGAGCGCCGACATGGGTTCGTCCAAGAGGAAGATGGCTGGGTTCCTGGCGAGCGCCCGAGCAATCGCCACCCGTTGCCGCTGCCCACCCGACAACTGGCTGACCTGGCGGTCGGCCAGCCCGTCGAGGTCGACGAGACGAAGCAGTTCGGCGACCCGGGTCGCGACCACGGCCTTCTCGGTACGTCGGATCTTCAGTCCGTACCCGATGTTGCGGCGGACATCGAGATGCGGGAACAGTGCCAGCGACTGGAAGACCATGCCGATATCGCGCTGATGAGCCGGGCGTTTGGTGATGTCTTCTCCCGCCAGACGGATGGTGCCGGCGTTGGGGTTGTCCAGTCCCGCGATCAGACGAAGCAGGGTCGTCTTGCCACAGCCCGACGGCCCGAGGAACGACACCAACTGCCCCGAAGGCACCTGCAGCGACACATCGTCGACGGCTACGACGGAGCCGAAGCGGCGGGTGACACGCTCCAGGACCAGATTCTCGGTCACCGATGATTCCGTCGCACTCGCCTCCGATGCACCGGTGCGAAGATCGATCTCGGATTCGGTCAGCATGTCAGCCGGCGAAGATCTGCTCGGACCACTGCTGGTTGATCCAGTCCTCGCGCTCCTGGTAGGCCGTGTAGTACGGCTTGATTGCAGCGTCGGGTCCCGGTCCGGACACCATCTCGTAGTCCTCAGCGGTCAGTTCGAGGTGCTCGACGCCCACCGTCGGGGATGTCCCGAGCGTGGTGGCGAGCCGTTCCTGGACCGTGGGCTGGGAGAACCAGTCGATGAAGACCAGCGACGCCTCCGGCTGCTCGGTGGTCTTGGTGATGGCCCAGCTCCCGCTGTCGAGCACCGCTCCCTCCTCGGGGAAGACCGAGCGGAGTGGCTCCCCGATGCTGGCCGCGTACTGGGTGATGTCGTGGTAGAACTGCCCGATCGCCACCTCGCCCGAGTTGTAGTCCTGCTGAGCGGTCGCCTCGTCCCGCCACCAGAGCTTCACGTTGTCCTTGAGTTCGGCGATCTTGGCCATGACCTCCAAGATGCCCTCCTCGGTCTCGAGCATCGTCGTGCCTTCGTCGAACCAGGTGTTGGCAGTGATGTCGAGCAGGAACGAGGTCTGCGCCTGGTTGTTCAGCGCCATGTCGTTCAACCATTGAGAATCCCAGAGCGTCTTCCACGACGTCGGGCTCTCGGGAACCCGGTCGGTGTTGGACACCAACGTGATGTACCACGATGCCGCTCCCACCCCGATCACTTCATCGGCATCGTTGGTACGCACGAATCCTTCGGCCTGGTACGTGGCGTTGGCAAGATCTGACGCGCTGTATCCCATCAGCAGGCCACCGGTCGAGGCCTTGAGGATGTCGACGTTCCCGAACATCGACACGTCGGCCGGGGCCGTCCCGGCCGCCACGGCCTGCTGAACCTGGATCAGCCATGCCCCGCCGCCGGGCTCGGAGATCGACTCGACCTCGATGCCGGTCTCGGCGGTGAAGTCCGGGTAGATGGCCTTGTAGTTCTCCTCGAAGAATCCACCGAAGGTGGCAACCTTGATCTTGGTGCCGGTCAGGTCGGCCGCGCTGGGGGCGGCCACCGGTTCGGCCCCGGCTTCGGCCTCGTCACTTCCACCGCCACAGGCAGCCAACAACGACGACGGGAGCGCCAGTGCCGCTCCGGTCAGGCCCAGCCGACGAAGGACGTCGCGGCGCGATTGGTCGGCGGGCGCGTTGAAACGTCCTGGAAGGGCGAGTCGAGGGTCGGTGCGGCGGAAGTGGGTCATGATGCAGCCTTCGTAGAGGTAGAGGGAGAGGTAGAGGGAACGAGCTAGGGGGAGAGGGAGAAATGGGGTTCGGAGTGGTCCGCTTCGATGAATCGGTCGTGTCCGCTACTCGGTGGTGGCATCCAACTCGCCGGCGAGCCGTTGGGACAGGTCCGGCGGGCCGAGGCGGATGACGGTCCTCCAGCCGCGCCGACCGTGTTGTTGGTAGATGGCCGCCCACCGGCCGGTCCGGTCGTCGATCACCATGCCGACGCGATGGGCACCGATGCAGATCACGAGGCCTGAGCCCCTGGCGAAACGATGCACCGGTCGCACGACGTCCTCCGGAGCGCTCACTCGCTCCCAGACTTCGACGAACTCGACCTTCGAGCCATCGAGGTCGAACGAGCCGTGCTCGTGGATCAGCCCGTCCTGCCAGATCAGTGTGCCGATGTCGTTGCCCACGTCCACCGAATCCGCAGCACCCGGTGCCGCCGAATCCAGGAGGTGTTCCCAGGTGAGAGACGGATCGTTCCAGGTGGTCCTTCCTCCGAAAGCTCCCGGCCCCGAGAGAGGAGCATCGACCCGCGGGTTCCGGATGTCGATGAAATCGTCGCCGGCTTGGAGCCAGAGCACGGTTGCCGGTTCGACCGGGCGTTCACCGCCGATCGAGACCGACCTTCGTTTCCACGCTCCACTGAAGATGGCGGGCGTTGCGGTCGCGTTCATGATCGACGTCATGGCAGGAAGGTCAGGAGGTCACGGTGGAAATCGGTGATGGGCTTCTCGTGCACGCTGGCCAGCGGCCCCACCCCGAACTGTTTGGATCGCAGTACCCGCTGCACCTGCTCGACGGCGAAGCCGTCCTCGTCGACCAGCACCTTCAGCAGATCGATCCGGCCGGCATCGGTGAGCTCTGACCCCGGCTGGGCCCGAATCCGAATATCGAGCTCGCTCGTCGTCGGTCCGGTCGGGATCACCTGATAGGTCATGGTGAGCGTGTCCGACGACGAGGTCGGCACGTTGGGGAAGATCAGGTTGGCTCGCAGGACATCGAGTTCCTCTGTCGGGAGATGCTCGATGCGAGGCAGGCTCCGGTTCCGATTGTTCGACTCCCTCGTCTCCCCCTCCCGAAGTCGCTCATCGGAGACCCAATGCAGACCCAACTTGTGATGGTTGAAGTTGGCGTGGTCGTACATGCCGAGCGTCTCGTCGTGGAGATACCAGAGATGGAGGACGTCGATGTGATTCTCGATGTACAACTTCCAATTGCACTGGATGGGAACCTTCAGTCGGAACACTTCTTCGAGCTGGCTGACATCGAACGGCCCACGATGGGCTGGATAGGCATCCAGCCAGAGGTCGAACGGCTCGGCATCACCCGAAGGGTGCACGAAGACCATGCCGTCATAGCTGGCGGTCGGCAGCGGGATCAGGCCCCACTGGCTGGGATCGACGTCGGCGAACTGGCCCGACCGTTGGGGGATGCGCACCAGGGTTCCGCCCGGATCGAACTCCCAGCCGTGATAGAAGCACCGAATGTTCCCATCGGTGTGCCCGGCCTCACAGGCCAGTGCCATTCCTCGATGACGGCACATGTTGACGAAGCCCCGAATCTCCCCGTCACGGCCCCGCATCAGCAGGATCGGTTCGAAGCCGACATTGACCGGGAGATAGTCACCGGGGTTCGCAAGATCGGCCTCGTAGGCCACGAGATTCCAGGTCCGGGCAAACAGCTCTCGTTGTTCGCGCTCGTACCACTCCGGGCTGAAGTAGGCCTCGGGCGGCAGCAGATAGCGGGCTCGATCCTCGGTGGCAAGCATCCGAAGGTCGAGGTCGGTCGGTGAGTCGAGGGTCACGGGAGGGCTCCTTCGAGGTAGTCGATGACATTGCGCTGGAAGGCGACGATGGGTTGCTCGTGGGTGGCAGCGAGAGGGCCGACGCGGAAGTGCCGCGACCAGAGGACGTGTTGAATACGAGCGCAGGCCTCCATGTCCTCCTCGATGAACCCCAGTGACGCACGTACCAGAGGGTCTGGATCAGCTCCGGGCTCGGCCAGAACCCGCAGTTCGACGACGGTCCTGTCGGCCGCCACCGGCCGAGCCCGATAGGTCAGGAAGAAGTCGGCTGCGGCTGCCATCGGCGTGTCGGGAAACAGCAGATGGGCGCCGAGACCGACGACGTCCCGTTCCTCGAGATGTGAGATGAGCGAACCGGTCGGTCGGGGCTGGCCGGCTCGCAGCGGTTCGTAGCTGGCCCAGTTGCGGCCCAGTTGACGATGCTCGAATCGAGCGTGGTCGAAGCTGCCGAGCGATCGATCGTGGAGATACCAGAGGTGGAGAACGTCGAGATGGTTCTCGATGAACAACTTCCAGTTGAACTCGCCCTCCAGATCCACCGAGGCCACCTCGACCAGACGTTCGGGCTGAACGCTGCCGAGCGCACGGGGAAGCGCACCGAGCGCCGCTTCCAGCGGCTCCGACGGTCTGTTGGAGGAGAAGTCCAGACCGGCCCAATGATCGAGGGTCGTGCCTTCACTGCCGCGGTGCCAGGTGGTGTCCAGGAGCGCGCGGCGCTCGACGTCGAACCAGGCACCGTCGGTGTAGGCCTGCGGCTCGAGGAGATAGCGAGGACGTTCGAGTAATGGCAAGGACCGGACTATGGCGAAGCCGACCACACGTGGTCAACGGTTCCCGTCGTTGTTCACCGTGCGGTAACCGTGCGGAAATCGTCGCCTTCCATCTCGGTGTCCAACGCCCATCGAGTGGACGTGATCTTTCCTTCACACAGCAGACAGATACCGGTCAGGTCGGTGCCTCAACTGCGTCCGGAGACCTTCTGGCGAGCTCGGTACAGCTGGGCAGCCAACACCTGTTCCGTGGCCAGATCGGTCGGGCCAGGACGATCGTGCAGATGGGCCAGGCGAGCGAGCGCAGCGTGCACGGCATCGAAGTCCTTGCGCCCCGATCGGGACAACGCCCGACGGGCCGACCACATCGAGGACCAGTGTCCGAAGACCGACACCTCTGACTGCGCCATCCCGTAACGCTGCGCCAGCCACGGAACCAGTTCGACGAACCGCTTCTGTTGGCTGCGGCGCACGACGATCAGCGAGATCATCCCGGCGATGAAGAGCACCACGAACAACAGCGCCGCCAGCGCAACCACGCTGCCACCATCGACCTCACCCAGCGACAGGGCCCCGTTCCACGCCATGTGAGTGGCGATGGCCAACCCGAGGCCCCACAGCATCGACGGGAACACGGGGCGTCCTCGCGAGACCGCCAGACCAATGGCCAGTCCGGTCCAGGTCGTGAACAGTGGATGGGCGAACGGGGTCAGCAGTGCCCGCAGGATGAAGGTCTCCACCAGCACGCCGCTCTCTTCTGCCGTGGCGAAATACAGGAAATCCTCGACGACGGCGAATCCCAGCGCACTCCAACCGGCATAGACCACCCCGTCCATCACCCCATCGAGTTCGCGGCGACGAACGGCATAGACGATGGCGAAGGCCTTGGCCGTCTCTTCCACGATCGGGGCCGACAGCACCGCCGCTGCAGTCTCTCCCCACGCGACGGCCACGATCGAGTTGATGGTGCCGGCAATCACCACGGCGACCGTCGCTCCCCACAGCAACGCGTGGATGCGGGCCGGCCACGGTTCGGGCTCGACCCGGTCGAGCCACATCAGGACGGGAGCCACGATGACCAAGGGGACGAGTCCGAGTCCGATGGCGGCCGGGGCCTGCACTCCGAGTCCCACGATCATCAGCAACGACAGCGCACCGGCCACGATCACGGGAACGCTCAACCAGGCGGGCAGTTTCGGCTTGGCCTCCTCGTGGCGTACATGGGCCGTCCAGCAGAATCCATCCCACCAACGCCACGCCGCCGCCTTCCAGGGATCGGCGTACCAACCGGCGCGTGTCGCACTCGACGGTGGTGGGGGCGGTGTCGGTTGCATTCGATCGACCGAACCAGCGTCAGGGGCGACGATGCCAGATGGCGCTGGTGGGTTCGATCACGACGACACCGTCGTCGGCCGACACTACCCGGGCCACACCATCCACGAGGAGACTCATCGACTCATCGCCGACATTGGGCCACAGCAAGGTGACCGTCGGTCGATCCTCGCAGTTCCGACTGCTTCGCCGACCGGCCGACACGGTGAACCGACCGTCGGTGAAGGTCACGGGCACGTTGGCCGGGTGGGGCGAGCCATCCTCGCTGGTCGTCAAGAGGAAGGCGACGGTTTCCAATCCCTCCACGGCCGGCGCCAATTCTTCCAACGAGACCTTGATGCTCATGGCAGCAATCTAGGCCCGACGGCGTCAGCATCGTCAGACCCGAGCCCCGTCAGGTCCGACGGTCAGACCAGAGTCTCGACCTGATCCGGTTCGGGCTCCACGAACTCGTGCAGGGCGGGGCCCTCGATATTGAGATTGGGCAGGATCCGATCGAGCCACGCCGGCAACCACCAGTTTCTGGCCCCCAGCAATTCCATCGTGGCCGGCACCAGCAACATGCGCACCAGGCTGGCGTCCAGCAGCACGGCCATCGACAATCCCAAACCGAACAGTTTGATGATGCGATCGTCCTCGAACAAGAAGCTGCCGAAGACCACCACCATGATGGCGGCAGCAGCGGTGATGACCCGAGCCGTCATGGCCAGACCGTCGGCCACCGAGTTCACGGGGTCACCGGTACGGTCGAACTCCTCCTTCACTCGGGACAGCAGGAAGACCTCGTAATCCATCGACAAGCCGAACACGATGGCGAACAGCATCATGGGAATGAACGGCTCGATCGGCGCCGGTTCCACACCGGAGATGGAGCTGAACCAACCCCATTGGAAGATGGCGACCACGACGCCGTAGGCAGCCGAGATCGACAACATGTTCATGATCACCGCCTTCAGCGGCACCAGCAGAGACCGGAACACGACCATCAACAACAGGAACGAGATCGACAACACGGCTACCAGGAAGACCACGACTCGAGTGGTCAGGTAGCCCGTGAAGTCGATGTTGCCGGCCGTGGCGCCGGCCACGTTGGCATCGAGGGTCGTCCCCGCGACTGCGGGCGGGATCACGTCTTCGCGCAGGTGCCGCACCAGGTCAACCGTCGCTTCGTCCTGAGGCGAGGTCCTGGGGATCACCTGCAACAGATAGGCCTCGGATGCAGCCGGGTCGTTCTGATCGTTGGGAAAGGGCGGGCTGACCGACGCGACACCGTCGGCCGCTGCAATGGCGGTCGCCACGGCCTGCACCGCAGCCGCATCTTCGGGTGTTCCGAGCTTCATGGCAACGATCAACGGACCGTTGAAGCCCGGCCCGAAGCCCTCGGCGATCAGATCGTAGGCCTGGCGCGTCGTGGTCGATTCCGGGAAGTTCCCCTCGTCGGAGAAGCCCAGGCGCAACCCGAGCACGGGTGCCGACAGGGCGAGGAGGAGTCCGCCGCCGACCACGAGGAAGACCCACGGATTGGCCTGGATCAGTCGACTCCACCGGTAGGCCAGGGTCTGTCGGATCGGCTTCTCCTTTCGAGGCGGAACCGCCTGGCGAAGGGGAGCCAGCGCAAAGGACGCAACCAGGGTCACCAGCGCGAGCACTGCGCCGGCCAGAGCCAGCGGTCGGAAGGCAATGCCGACGCCGAGGATGGCGAGGGCGACGAAGCCGGCGATCAGCAGACCCCGCCAGCGTGTGACCTCGACTCGTTCCCGAGCCAGACCGAGCATTGCCGGCAGCAGGGTGATGGACGCAAACATCGTGATGGCAACCGTGATGGCGGCGCTGATGCCCAGCCCGGAGATGAAGGCGAGGCCGATCAACAACATGCCGAGTAGCGAGACGACGACCGTCAAACCAGCGAACACGACGGCCCGACCTGCGGTGTCCATCGCACCCATGGTCGCCTCGAGCGGAGTGGCACCGGTTCTGGTCAGTTCGCGGTAGCGGGTGACGATGAACAGGGCGTAGTCGATACCGACGCCCAGACCGATCATGGCTCCGATGATGGTGGCGAAGTCGGGGGCCGAGATGACATTGGTCAGCAGCGTCACCACGCCGATGCCGGTGCCGACACCGGCCAGCGCGACCGCAATGGGGAGTCCCATGGCAAGGACCGATCCGAAGGCCAGGATCAGCACGACGATGGCAAACGAGATGCCGATCAACTCCGATTCCGGTGGCTCGAACTCGCCGAGGGCCGCGCCGCCGATCTCGGTCCGCAACGAGTCGATGCCGGAGATCTCGTCCAGCTTCTCCTGGATCTGCAGTCCGATCTCGGCCGATTCGGTCTGATCGACGTCCGCTGCCAGGTTGACGGTGGCGAAGGCGACGGTGCGGTCACCGTTCACCTGCTGCGCCCCGAAGGGGCTGTAGGGGCTCACGACCGATGCACCCTCGATGCCTTCGGTGGCATCGAACACTTCACTCATCGCAGCCACCACTGCCGGGTCATCGACGCCCTGCTCGGCCGAGAAGACGATCGAGCCGCCGAAGGCCGAACCGGCGCCAGGGAAGTACTCCTCGAGGATGGCCAGACCATCAGCACTCTCCGAGGCCGGGATCTCGAACTCTCCGTTGAAGTTGCTGCCCACCACGCCAACGAGAGCCTGGACGCCGATCAGCGCGCCGACCCACAATCCCAGGGTGAGCCAGGCGTTCTCGAAACACCAGCGGCCTAGACGTCGATACATGGATCCTCCCGAAACCAATCGCTACGGATACGTAGCGATTCTTCATCGTTGTGGTTTTAGTCAACCTCGGTGGGAGGTGCAACGGTATTGCCCACAACCGGGCGGTCTGGTGTCACATCTCCGACGACCACCAGCTCGGCCGACCGGAAGCGTACGGCAGCCGATGTCGCTACTCTGGATCGTTGATATGGCTCGTCCACGGAGTGAGGCGGCCAGGGCCAAGGCCCTCGGAGCCGCCACCGACCTCGTCCTCACTGCGGGAGTACGCGGTTTCAGCGTCGACGAAGTGGTCCGACGCTCCGGTGTGGCCAAGACCACGATCTATCGCCACTTCTCCTCGGGCAACGAGCTGATGTTGGCGGCACTCAGCTGCACCATCGCCCCCTTCTCGACCCCGGACACGGGGTCGCTGCGCAGCGACCTGATCGAGTTCGCCAACGAGACCTTGCCAATGATCGCCGACCCGCTACTACGGCCGGTCATGCTCGAGATCCTGGCTGCCGCCGCCCGCGACGACGAACTGCGAGAACTCCACGCCGCCGTCGTACGCGAGAAGATGACTCCGCTGCGCGTCATCTACGAACGAGCCCAGGAACGAGGCGAGGCCGATCCGGCGTTGGACTTCGACCGGGCCTTCGATCTGATCGAGGGGCCGTTCATGGCTCGGTGGTTGATGCGTCCCGACATGCTGCAGATGCTCGATGTCGCCGCACTGGTCGACCGCATCGTGGTCGGCCTTGCAGCCAAGACGAACTGATCAGCGCACGCCCAACATTGCTGCCGCTGCCCAGGTGTTCTCCATCAGGCAGGCGATCGTCATCGGACCCGTCCCCCCGGGCATCGGGGTGATGGCTCCGGCCACGGCCTGAACGCTGTCGAAGTCGACGTCGCCGACGATGCCGTCGGCGGTCCGCGAGATCCCCACGTCGAGAACCGCGGCCCCGGGTTTGACGTGCTCGGCCGTGATCATGCCGGCCACACCGGCCGCCGCCACCAGGATGTCGGCCCGCCCGGTCACCGCGGCCAATTCAGAGGTTCTCGAGTGCGCCAGCGTCACCGTGGCATCGGTGCCCTTGCGGCCCAACAACAACACTTGGGGCAGGCCGACCAGGGTCGAACGCCCGACGACCACCGCCGTCTTGCCCGCCGTGGCAACCCCGTAGTGCTCGAGGAGACGCATGACGCCCAACGGGGTGCACGGTGCGTGGCCCGGCAGGTCGCGCACCAGACGACCCATGGACCGCTCGGTCAGACCATCGACATCCTTCGCGGGTGGAATCAGCTCCAGCACGCGCTCGGCGTCGAATCCTTCCGGCAGCGGCAACTGCACCAGGATTCCGTGCACGCCCCGATCGGCCACGAGGTCCCGGACGATCTCCTCGATCTCGGCCTGTGTCGCCGAGCCGTCGATCCCGACATGACGCGACGCCAGACCGGCCTCGGCCGCCTTCTTCTGCTTCGCACGGACATAGACCTGGCTCGGCTTGTCTTCCCCCACCAGCACGGTGGCCAAGCAGACCTCGGGGCTGCCGGCCGCTTCCACCTTCTGCCGTAGCCGATCGATCAAGGTGTCGCGAAGTCGGTTGCCGTCCATCACGATGGCCCCTCCGTCGGTACGGGCCCAATCGGTGTCGGAATGCGCTGCCACCCGACCGACGCTAGCGGTCATTGCACGATGAAGCCCTCGACCTCGGGCATTGTCGGACCCAACCACGATGGCGCCCGGGCAGCCGGGACCTTGATCGGGGTCCCATCCGCCGAGCGAGTCCCGAACACCACATCCCAGCACGGATTGGTGACGGCCAGGTTCTGACCCGGCCGACCGAAATGGTGCCGATAGTGGTGACGCCACAGCAGACGGGCCAGCGCACTGCGGGGCGGCCGATGATGCATACGGTCGTGCAGGTAGGTGTAGACCGCATAGCCCCCGGTGAACCCGACACCGAACGACGGGGCCACGGCAACCGACGTCAGCACCAGGGCGGCTCCCTTGTAGCCGAGGTTGTGCACATCGGGCGCCAGGGGCACCGTTGCCGACGGATCACCGTGGTGGTCCATGTGCTCGTCCGCCAACGGTGACGTTCCGCGTCCGGCATGCATGACCCAACGGTGCGACACGTACTCGGCGAGAGACCACGCGAACCACCCCGCCGACACGCCGAGGATCGAGCGAATCGCCATCGTCACACCCTACTCTCGGCGCCAATCATGCTGATCGCGAGCTCGCAAGCCACCACTGCCGTAGCCATCATCGTCGTGCTCGGCACCGCGGCGCTCTGGGGTGGCAATCGCCTGAAGATTCCGTCCATCCTGCTGTTGTTACCGGCCGGCGTGTTGGCCGGTCCGGTGTTCGGCATTCTCGAGCCCGACGAGCAGTTCGGCGATCTGCTGTTCCCGCTCATCTCGTTGGGGGTGGGTCTCCTGCTCTTCGAGGGTGGACTCAACCTCCGATACGAGCGCACGGCTCGGGTCCGGAGCGTCGTGATCCGTCTCGTCACGGTCGGTGCGCTCATCACCTGGTTGGTCGCCTGGGTCGGGGCCTGGCTCGTGTTCGACATCGACGCCCAGTTGGCTGGTCTCATCGGAGCGGTCCTGGTGGTGTCGGGCCCGACCGTGGTGATGCCCCTCCTGCGTCTGGCCCAGCCTCGGCAGTCGGTGGCCGAAGTACTCCGTTGGGAAGGCATCGTGATCGACCCGGTCGGGGCCACCCTGGCCGTCGTCGTACTCGATGCCGTCATCGAGGATGCCGAACCGAGTCGAGCCGTCCTGCGGATCGGAACCACCCTGCTGGTCGGAGGCGTCATCGGCGTCGCGCTCGGGCTGGCCTACCTGGCGGCCTTGAGCGCCCATCTGGTCCCCGACCATCTCGCGAACCCCATTGCTCTGGCCTTGGCGGTCACCGCCTTCGCCAGCGCCGACCTTCTCCGACCCGAGGCAGGGTTGATGTCGACGACGGTGCTGGGCCTCGTTCTGGCCAATCAGCGAAAGGCGCCGGTGCGCCATGTCGTCGACTTCGCCGAGGACATCAGCTTCCTGGTCCTGGGCGCGCTCTTCATCGTGCTCGGTGCCCGCATCGACCTTGCCGAGCTGGCCGACATCGCACTCCCGGCGCTTGCCCTCACCGCGATCCTCGCGTTCATCGCCCGTCCGCTGACGGTGCTGGCGTCGACCTTTCGATCCGGACTGAGCACCAACGAGCGCTTGTTCCTCGTCGCCGTGGCGCCGCGTGGCATCGTGGCGGCCGCCGTCTCGTCGGTGTTCGCACTCGAGCTCGAGGAGGCCGGCATCGACTCCGGACCAATGGCCGGGGCAGTCATGGTGGTGATCATGAGTACCGTCCTGCTGTACGGACTGACCGCTGTTCCCGTCGCCAAGATGCTGCAGATCGCGCGTCCCCCCAATCGGGCCGTCGCCATCGTCGGTGGAAGCGGCTGGCACCTCAAGATGGCCGGGGCGCTCCAAGAAGCCGGCGTCTCGACGATCATCTTCACCGACCGCCAGATCGAACGCCGACGGGCCCAACAGGCGATGTTGCTGGCCTACGACGGCGACCTGCAGAGCGAAGAGCTGGAGGAGGCCGCCGATGCCCTCGGTGTCGGCTCGGTCCTCGTGCTCTCCGATCGCACCGAGCTGGTCACGGCCGCCGTCACTCGTCTCGGCCATATCGTCGGCCGGTCGAACATCTATGCGCTGCGGCGTCCCCAGGTCGGTGGGGTGGCGGCATCGATCGCGACCCGGCCCGCCTTCGGCCAGTTGACGGCCGAGGAGATGGACGACTTCATGGCGAACGACGCCGAAGTCGTGCTGACCGACGGCGAGACCGGGCCGGAACCGAACGAGAACCAGATCGTTCTGGCCCGGCTGCAGCAGCTGGGGGGAGCCGTCAGCTTCGGACCGGGACAGGGGTCGCTCCACATCGTGGCCCGGAAACTCCGGACCGGACCGACACCCGGCACCGGAAAACCTTCTCCACTGTGAGCTGGGTCACAGAAGGAACCCGGTCGATGCATCATCGTCCATTGCACGGCGGATCGTTTCGGCAACGCAAGGCAACCGGATCGATAGCGAAGCCGCCGGCGGAGGGACCGGCGGCTTCGCTCGTTTTGCCGACAGCTACTGCACGTTCGACCAGCAGAGCTCGTTCGACCAGCAGAGCTCGCTCAACCAGCAGAGCTCGCTCAGCCAGTACGTTGCTGATTTCGAAGCCGTCTCAATCCATGCCACTTCCCTCCGAAAGAAGCTGTATGAAGCAATGTTCCGCCAGGGCGAAGGCAGCACTCGGCCTGTTGCTCCTGCTTCCGCTCCTCTTCATCGGAACGGCGTCGGTCCAAGCGGCCACACCCGATGCCACGGACGCAGAACCGGCTGCTGACCAGGCCACGACGGCCGAACCAACGGCCGAACCCAGCGCCGACAAGGTCGAGCTGTCGGCAACCGACGCTGCCATTCTCGGCCTGGTCGAGGGCCTCACCGAGTATCTGCCCGTCAGCTCGACCGGCCATCTCCTCGTCACCAACAAGGTGTTGGGTCTGGGCGGCACCGAGGCCTCCGATGCTGCGCTCAAGACGTACGCCATCTGCATCCAGTCCGGTGCCATCCTTGCCGTTCTCCTGCTCTACAAGAAGCGGATCTGGCAAATGGTGGACGGACTGCTCGGCCGTAGCGACGAAGGACGGCGCGTGCTGATCGCAGTCGTTGCCGCCTTCGTGCCGACCGCCATCATCGCTCAGTTCGTCTTTCCCATCATCCGTGATCGGTTCTTCGGGGTCGGGCCCATCGCCGGGGCCTGGATCGTCGGCGGTTTCGCCATCCTGGCCATGACCCGGGCCGGATTTCTCGATCGGGCCGGTCACGAACTGGCCACCATCACGGTCCGGCAGGCCACGATGATCGGCCTGCTCCAGACCGTTGCCATCTGGCCGGGCGTGAGCCGTAGCCTCGTCACCATCGTTGCCGGTGTGCTGGTCGGCATGAACCTCCGGGCTTCGGTCGAATTCAGCTTCCTGCTGGGTTTGGTCACCTTGTCCGCCGCAACGGTCTACGAAGGCCTCAAAGGTGGGTCCGAGCTCGTCGACACCTTCGGCGTGGCCTCCCCGCTCATCGGTTTGGCGGTCGCCTTCGTGTCGGCCCTCATCGCCGTCAAGTGGATGGTGGACTGGTTGCAGCGCCGGGGATTCGAAGTCTTCGGCTGGTATCGGCTCGGGGCCGGCGTGCTCGCGTTCATCGCACTGTCGGCGGGCTGGCTGTGATCGAAACCTCGGGTCCGAGCCTCATCGGCCCGTCGTCGACCAGTGCCAAGGTTCGCTCGGCAGATTGAACAGTCCGTACTCGGCCCCGTGCATCTGCAGCCACCCGAAGCCGGGGCTCGACCGGGTGAGGGTCGAGCCCTTCTCCGTGAAGTCGATGGCCAGCCCCAGTTCGTGCTGGGAGTAGCCGGGGCGAGCCGTGGGCGGAAAACACTGTCCGGCCGGCATGTCGAACAGCGCATACCCGCTGTCGCCGCAATGCGACCGTCGGAGCACGATCTGTTGGTCGACCCGACGGTGCCCCCATCCGCCGAACTCGATCCCGTCCTCGGACGCTGCCGCCAGCAGCGCCGCCATCGGTTCGGCCAGGTCGACATGGACCAGGAAGCCACCGACGGAGACGAGACGGGGTTCCTCGTTGCGCCCGATGGCCTCATCGGTTCTGGCCTGTATCTCCTCATCACGGATTCCGAGACGGGTCCTGTAGTCGTCGACCATGGCTTCGGCTCGGTCCCGAGATGACCTCCGGGCGCTGACCGTCGCTTCCGCCACGGCCCAGTTCTGCTCGCGTTCGGCCCGCTCCCGGACCAGCGCTTCCAGCTGGATCTGAGACGCCGTGAGGCTGCGAAGCAAGTCCTCGGTCACGGTTTCGATCGGAGCATCGCGGCGAGAGGCCACCGAAGCTGCATCCGGAGTCGGATCGATGTCCCCGTTGGCCAACACGAACGCCTCGATGACGAAGGCCTGCAACATGGCCTGCTGGGCCCGCCGATCCTCTTCCACTGCGATGACGTCGCCCCGTACCCGGCGCAAGAGAACCTCGGCCTCGTCTGCCTCGATCTGCGCCCGCGTCACGCCGTCCTCCTGCAGCGCGAGATTGGCCCGCAGCGGCTCCCAGCCATCCTCCAGTTCCGCTTCGGTTGCCAACCAGGGCGTTCCCATGAGCACCGCTTGGGCTTCTTGCTCGGCCTGCACCAGTTGCGAGTCGGTGGGTGTCGCGAGCGGTGGCGCCGCCAACGCGCTCGCGGCCGTCCACAGGCAGCACGCCACCATCAACGGAGGAAATCTCGCCATTCGCCACATCTCACGTCATCAATCGGCGGATCGTGACGCTGAATGAGCGGGCCGGACGGACGTGAGAGAATTCTCGGCAACGCTGTCGATCTCGCTCCCAGCCGTTCGACGTCCCGTGAATCAACGAACCAGGCCTCGTGCCGGAAGGAACCATCATGAAGTACGCATGCTTGATCTACAGCGACGAGAACGACACCACCGCCAACCCCGACCCCCTGTCCAAAGAGATGGAGACGATCATGGCCGGCTACATGGCATTCGGCGGTGCCGCCGGCGACAAGATCTTGGGCGGTGAAGCACTCCAGCCGACCCCGACCGCCACCTGCGTTCGAGTGAGTGACGGCGAGGTGATCGCCACCGACGGTCCCTTCGCCGAAACGAAGGAACACCTCGGCGGCTTCTACATCATCGAAGCGGCCGACCTCGACGAGGCCATCGCAATGGCGGCCATGATCCCCCACGCGGCGATGGGAACCGTCGAGGTTCGGCCGGTCATCGACTTCGGCTGAGGAGCATGAGCGAGTCGTTCTCCCACGACTACGGCGAGATCATCCGACGAGAATGGCCACGAGTGGTGGCCACCCTCGTCGGTGACTTCGGCGACCTGTCCGAGGCCGAGGATGCGATACAGGAAGCGGTCGTGGAGGCGCTGCGAACGTGGCCCCGATCCGGTGTCCCCGATCGGCCCGGAGCCTGGATCACGACCGTGGCCCGACGGCGGGCCATCGACCGACGGCGGCGCTCGAACACGGGACGCCAGAAGGCGGAACTCGATCTCCGGCTCCGGCATCGGCTGGATGGCAGCCAGGACCCTTCCGACGTGGTCGACGACGAGAGCCTCCTGCGCGACGAGCAGCTGCGTCTCCTGTACGCCTGCTGCCATCCAGCCCTCGCACCGCAAGCCCAGATGGCGCTCACGCTTCGGAGTCTGGGCGGACTGACAACCAGTGAGATCGCTCGCGCCTTCCTGGTACCGGAGCCGACCGTTGCCCAACGCCTGGTCCGAGCCAAGAAGAAGATCGCAGCAGCCGGAATCCCGTTCAAGATTCCTCCTGATCACGAGCTCCTGGCCCGAACCGACCTGGTGCGAACCGTCGTCTACCTGATCTTCAACGAGGGATACGATGCCTCCGCCGGTGCCGATCTGGTGCGAGCCGAACTGTGCGCCGAAGCCATTCGCCTTGCCCGTCTGGTGGCAGAGCTCACGCCCGACGATGCCGAGTCGCTGGGTCTGGAGGCGCTCCTCCTCCTCATCCACGCTCGGGCTGGAGCCCGCGTTGACGCTCACGGAGACCTGGTGCTCCTGGCCGACCAGCGACGGGACCTGTGGGACGTCGATCTCATCGACCAAGGAATGATGACACTGGATCGAGCACTACGTCTGGAACGGCCCGGCCCGCTGCAGATCCAGGCTGCGATCCAAGCCCTGCACAACGAGCCGCCGCCTACGGATTGGGAGCAGATCGAGTTGCTGTACCGGAGACTGCTCGACCTCCGGCCGTCTCCGGTGGTTGTCCTCAACCATGCGGTTGCCCTGGCCACAGCCGGCGACATCGAAGGCGGACTTCGTCGCCTGGACGAACCAGCACTGGCCGACCAGTTGGATCGCTATCACCACTACCACTCGGCCCGCGCCGACTTGTTGCGAACCATCGATGTCGCGGCATCGGCTCTGGCCTATCGCCGAGCCCTCGAGCTGGTGTCCAGTGAGCCGGAACGTCGCTTTCTCGAGCGGCGCTTGACCGAAGTGACGGCGGGCCTCAGTCCGTGACGGTCTTGACCAGTTGCGGCAGACGGCTGGCCAGCTCTGTCAAGGGCGCAGGGTCCCGCACGATGCGGGCCCGTTGCGCCGCACCGTCGAACGCCGACAGGAACAGGCCAGCCAGGTCCTCGGCGTTGGCCGCACCAAGTTGCGGTGACAACAGCTCGGTCAGGGCGAGCTGCCAACCGCGATAGACCTCGGCACACGCGGCCTGGATGGTGGCGGATCGATGCGACATCTCGAGCCCGAGAATGGCGATGGGTGAAGCGACCTCGAAGTCGCTGCCCTCCAGTTCGGCAATCACGCCGTCGACCAACGAGACCAGGGACCGAGTCACATCGGTGGGATCGAAGAAGGCCTGCCGCAGTCGGCTCTCGAAGTCCCGACCGGCCAACGATGCGGCTTCCACCGCCAACTGGTCCTTGCCCTTCGGAAACAGGAAGTTGATCGAGCCCCACGGCGCATCACCGTGATCGACGACCTGACGCCACGACGTGGCGTGATACCCATGACGACCGAAGAGATCGGCAGCCGAGCGGAGCATGCGTTCACGAGAGTCGCTGGAAGGCACCCGAGCGACACTAGCGCGCCTACCCACCGCTGATCAGACCCGTTCGACGCGTGACGTGCCGAACAGTCCGGATGGCCGGAACGAAAGCACGATCAGGATCACGACGAAGGCCACGGCCAACGAGAGGTTGCGGAGGAATTCGAGCGGTCCCCAGTCTCCCAGGTAGCCGACCAGCAGCGACTGGATCAGCCCGATGGAGATGCCGCCGATCACTGCGCCCGGCAGCGAGTCGAGCCCACCGAGGGCAGCCGAGGCGAACGAGAAGATCAGCAGGGTGGCCATCATGTTGGGCTGAAGGAAGAGTCGAGGAGCAACCAGCGTCGCACCCAGGGTGCCGAAGGCGCAGGCGAGCGCCCATCCGAACATCAGGGTTCGTCCGGTACGGATGCCGACGAGTCGAGCGGAGTCGGTGTTGGACGACACCGCACGGAACGACAGTCCGATCTTGGTCTTGTTGAGGATCAGGTAGAGCACGAACATCATGGCGCCGAGCATCGCCCAGGTGCCGATGGCGTCATAGAACAATCGTGCCCCGCCGATGCTGACATAGTCGTCGGCGCCCTTGGGGAAGAGCGACGGAAAGGCCCGAGGCTGGTAGTTCCAGATCTCGCCCGCCACCGCGTTGAGGATCAGGAACACCCCGAGCGTGATCAGGACCACGGGCAGATGGTCGGTCGGGTCGAAGGGACGAATCAAGACTCGTTCGATCGCGGCCCCCATGGCAGCCGAGACGAGCATGGCCAAGAAGATCGCCAGGACGATGTTGAGACCCTGTTCCACTGCCAGGACATAGGCGATGAACGCTCCGAACATCGCCAGTTCACCCTGCGCGAAGTTGATCAAGGTCGTTGCCTTGAAGATGAGGACCAGCGCCACGGCCACCACCGCGTAGATGGCTCCCAGGGTCAAGCCATCGAACAGCCGCTGCAGGAAGAGTTGCATGGGGACCTCGGTTTCTCGGTCGACGCAGCTGCCGGAAGAAAGGCCCGCGACGACAATCAGTAGGATGTA
>CALACD010000123.1 GCA_937890445.1 uncultured Acidimicrobiia bacterium
TCGTACTTGGTGTCGGCCAGAACGAACCCGGCGTCGGCAGCTGTCTTCGCACCGTGTGCGAACAGCTCCAACGCAATCCTCTGGATTCGATGCCAGAGATCAGCATCGAGCAGCCCGGAGGTGACGACCTCATCGACCGAGATCGGCGTGTCGTGTCGCCCGGCAGCAGCCTTGGTGGTGGGCGTGATGATGGGCTCGGGGAGCGGACCATGGGGCGTCAGATCGTCGGGCAGGATGTGGCCGTACAACGTGCGTTCGCCGGCCAGGTAGCGGGGCAGGATCGACGTCGAGGTGCTACCGGTGAGGCGGCCTCGCACCACCACCTCGACGGGGAGCGGCGCGGCGTCGATGGCCACCAGCGCGTTGGGGTCGGGGACCGACACCACGTGATTGGCCACGATGCCCGAGGTCCGATCGAACCACCAGGCAGCCAGTTGATTCAGGACCTGCCCCTTGTGCGGCACCAGGCCGATCACTCGGTCGAAGGCGCTCAGTCGATCGCTGGTCACCAGGAGCCGCCGACCCGCGGGTAGCTGCCACGACTCGCGAACCTTGCCCGACGTGTGCCCAGGGAGGTCGATACGCAGGCTCTTCAATGAAAAGCCGACACCCGGTGCTCCCACCTCCTCATTGTGACCAGCCGAAGAGCAGACCACACGGACATCTCGAGCTTTTGACAAAAAGTTGCAGGTGGAGTGCGTCACACCAACCGGGTCACGTGTCCCATTTTGCGACCGTTCCGGATCTCCGACTTGCCGTAGAGGTGCACGACAGCATCGGAGACCTCGAGCAGCGCCGGTACTCGCTCGACCTCGTGCCCGATCAGGTTCTCCATCACGGCATCGTGGTGGCGGCGCCCGTCGCCCAAGGTCAGTCCGGCCACGGCGCGAATGTGCTGCTCGAACTGTGACACGGCGCACGCGGCCTCGGTCCAGTGGCCCGAATTGTGGACGCGAGGAGCGAACTCGTTGGCCACGAGGGATCCGTCGGCCATCACGAACAACTCGAGACCGAGCACACCGACGTAGTCGAGCGCCGTCAGCAGCGTGGTGGTCAGGGCGATAGCGCTGGCTTCGATGTCGGGCGAGAGCAGCGTCGGAACGCTCGACGTGGACAGGATCCCGTCGCGGTGCACGTTGCGGGCCGGGTCGAAGCATCGGATGCGACCGTCGACCGAGCGCGCTCCGACCACCGAGATCTCGGCGTCGAAATCGATGAGGCCTTCCGCGATCAAGGGCACGGAACCGAGACGTTCGAAGGCGTCGCCCGGTGCGGACCCCCGAACCACGATTTGTCCCTTGCCGTCGTAGCCGAATCGACGTGTCTTGAGTACCGCGAAACCACCGAGCGAAGCCACCGCAGCGTCGAGATCGTCCTGATCGTCGACCGCCACGTAGGGCGCAGTGGTGAGACCGGCATCAGCCAGGAAGGTCTTCTCGACCAGCCGGTCCTGGGATACGCCCAACGGATGGGCACCCGGTCGGACCTCGACCAGTGGAACCAGTGTCTGGACCGCCAGATCAGGAACGTTCTCGAACTCGTAGGTGACCACGTCACAACAGGCTGCGAGCTCGGTCAGCGCCACCCCGTCGTCATAGGGGGCCACCAGGTGCCGTGTCGCCACCTGGGCCGCGGGAGCCCCGGGGTCGGGGTCGAGCACCACGACTGCGTAGCCGAGTCGAGCTGCGGCCATGGCCAGCATTCTGGCCAGCTGGCCTCCTCCCAGGATCCCGATGGTGGCTCCCGGAGCAAGCGCGTTCATGGACCGGCACCCTCGAGCCCCACCGAGCCCTGGGTCACCGAGCCCTGGGTCACCGAGTTCTGGGTCACCGTCTCGTCGACGGGTTCCTGTCCGACCGCCTCACGTTGACGAAGCCTCCATGCGTCCAACCTGTCGGCCAGCGCCGGATCGTTCAGCGCCAGCACGGCCGCCGCCAACAGCGCAGCATTGATCGCACCCGATCGTCCGATGGCCAGCGTGCCCACGGGCACCCCGGCCGGCATCTGCACGATCGACAACAGACTGTCCTGACCCGAGAGCGCCTTGGATTGGATGGGTACACCGAACACCGGCAATGGCGTCAACGCCGCCGTCATACCCGGCAAATGGGCTGCTCCACCGGCACCGGCGATGATCACCTGATACCCCGAGTCCTTGGCCGATCGGGCGAAGTCAACCATCCGGTCCGGCGTGCGATGGGCCGACACGATCCGATCGTCGTGGCCGATCTCGAGCTGGTCCAAGGTCTCCGAGGCATGTCGCATCGTCGGCCAATCGGACTGGCTACCCATGATGATCGCCACCGGATTCACCCGCCGAGTCTATCTCCAAACCAGTCCATGGCCGGGGCCCTGTCGGGCCACCGTTGCCACCGTCGGAGGTTCAGACCGAGCTGACACCGGCCACGAACAGTGGCAGGCACAACCCGCTGGTCGCCCGGCCTCGAAGTGGGTCCTGTCGTTCGGCGACGTGATCCTCCGGGTGCGGCATCAGACCGAGCACGAGTCCCGAACTGTCGCACACGCCGGCAACATCGCCCGCCGACCCATTGGGGTTGCCGGGATAACGTTGCGCGGCCGGCGACCCGTCGGCTTCGACGTAGCGGAATGCCACCTGATCGGCCGTTTCCAGCGCGGCAAGATCTTCGGTGACGAAGCGGCCCTCGCCATGGGCCACCGGGCACCGAAGTGGTTCGGTCAATCCGCTGGTCCAAACGGACTTCTGCGAACTCGGAGCGAGGTGCACCCAACGACACTCGAAACGACCGGACCGATTCTCGGTGAGTACGGCGGGCGACTGATCCGCACCGGGAAGAAGTCCCGCCCGCACCAGGGCCTGGAAACCATTGCACACCCCGAAGATCGGCACTTCTCTGGTCACGGCCTCGCGCAGTTGATCGCTGAACCATCCCGCAAGGTCGAGTCCCAACAGCCGTCCGGCGCCGAGCGCATCGCCGTAGGAGAACCCTCCGGGAATACCCAACAACTGGAAGTCCTTCACCTGGACATCGCCCGACCGCAACGCCGTCAACGGGACCGACTGCGCGGTTGCACCCGCTGCCTCGAAGGCCTGGGAGAGATCGTGGTCTCGGTTCGTACCCGGAGCGATGGGGATGAGCACTCGGGGTCTGGTCACGGTTTCACTCCGGTCTTCATCTCCGTCTCCACTCCTGTCGTTGCGTGCTGGTGGTCGACCCAGCCTCCGTGCCCGGTGTACGCAGCAACGATCCGATCGAGCTCGATCTCGGTGTCGCCGAACCGCACCACGGGATCCGAGGTCACCGACCCGACCCACATGGCAGAAGGAACCAGCGCCCGGAATCGTTCGGAATCGGCCACCTTGACCTCGACCAGATAGCGGCCCGCTCGCTCGCCGAACAGTGCCGAGGCCGTATCACCCACGTCGATGTCGAGACCCAGCCGCCCAGCCAACGCCCATTCGGCTGCCGCCACCGCCAGCCCGCCCTCGCTGAGGTCGTGGGCGCTGCGCACGAGCCCGGCCGCAATGGCGCCCGCCAGGTCGCGGTGCCTCTCGACGGCTCCGGGGTCTGCGGGTGGCACCGGTCCTCCGTGATCGGCGCCGAGCACACGATCGAAGTGTGACCCGCCGAGCTCACCATCGGCGGGACCGACCAACCAGACGTCGTTGCCGACCTCGGTCACACCGGTCAGTGGCACCACGGCAAGATTCTTCACCAGTCCGACAGCAGTGATGACCAGGGTGGGGGCGACGGGATCGGGTTCCCCGTCGGGAGGGATGAACACGTTGTACAACGAGTCCTTGCCGGACACGAAAGGTGCGCCGAAGGCCAGAGCGGCATCGTGACAGGCTCGACAAGCGGCAACCAGCCCACCCAGGGTGGCTGGGTCGGTCGGATCGCCCCACGCGAAGTTGTCGAGCAATGACAACTCCATCGGATCACCACCGGCCACGACCACATTACGGACGGCTTCGTCGATGACGTTCCATGCCATTGCTTCGGGGTCGATGGTCCCGATGACCGCATTGACCCCGATCCCCAACGCCATGCCCCGCTGCCCGCTGGTCCCGGGAGGGATCACCACGGTTCCGTCGCCGGGTCCGTCGCCCAGCACTCCTCCGTAGGGCCGCACCAGCGTGCCGCCCAGCACCTCGTGATCGAAGGTCCGCACCACGGCTTCGTTGGAGCGGATCGATGGGTGAGCCAAGAGATCGAGCAGCATCTGAACCGTTTCGAAGGTCACCTCGGACCGTTCGGGACGAAGGGCGGAAACGGCCAGCGCCTTCATCCTGCGTTGCGGTCGACCGTCGTGGAGGAAGGCACACGACAGATCGATCACCTTCGTCCCACCGTCGCGGACCACCAGTTGTCGGTCACCGGTGAAGGTTCCGATCACGGCGGCTCCGACCGACCACCGCTGCGCCAGTGCCAGGAGCGGTGCCGGGTCGCTGGTAGCGACCACCATCCGTTCCTGAGCCTCCGACAGCCAGACCTCCCACGGGGCCAAGCCGGGGTATTACCGAGGGACCCGCTGCAGGTCGACGTCAGCCCCCAACGTCTCGGCCATTTCCCCGATGGCCGACGACAGACCGCCCGCACCACAGTCGGTGATGGCGTTGTACAGACCCTGATCGCGCGCCTCCAGCACGATGTCGATCAGACCTTTCTCCACGATGGGATCGCCGATCTGGACCGATGAGCCGGCGATCGCAGCCGTCTCTGCTCCCATGGTCTGCGACGAGAACGTGGCACCGCCGACGCCGTCACGTCCCACGGCGCCCCCCAGCACCACGATCGAGTCGCCGGGCTGGATCACCGTCGGATTCGATCCCTCGGGCAGCAAGCCGAAGCAACCGGCGAAGACGAGAGGTGTCGTGGTGTAGGCAGGATCGTGGACGATGGCGCCGGCGATGTTGGGGACACCGATCTTGTTGCCGTAGTCGCCGACGCCGGCAACAACTCCCTCACGAATCCGCACCGGATGCAGGACACCATCGGGCACCTTCACCGGATCGAGATCCTCGGGCCCGAAACACAGGATGTCGGTGATGGCGATCGGCTTGGCCGAGACGCCCAGAATGTCTCGTACCACCCCACCCACGCCGGTGTTGGCCCCGCCGAAGGGCTCGAGCGCCGACGGGTGGTTGTGGGTCTCGGCCTTCAGGGCAATGTCCCACCCGTCCTCGAACGCAACGATCCCTGCGTTGTCGACGAAGGCGCTGTGCACCCAGGGCGCATCGATCTCGTCGGTGGCCGATCGGAGATAGGTCTTGAGCAGCCCATCGATGGACTCGGTTGTTCCGTCACCGGCCTCGACCGTGATGAAGGCCCGGAACGTCTTGTGGGCGCAGTGCTCGCTCCAGGTCTGGGCCAGTGTCTCGAGTTCGGCATCGGTCGGATCCCGACCCAAGTCCGAGAAATGCTCTCGGATGACCAACATCTCTTCGGGGTCCAGACCCAGCCGGCGACCCCGGTTCACCTCGGCCAGACCCTCGGAGCTGAGGCCGTACAGAACGATCACTTCGGTCCCGGGAGCGACTGCGTCGGAGTCGGTGAAGGCGGCCGAGAGCGGGCCGGCAGCCCATCGTTCGATGACTTCGTTGTGCAGGACGCCCTCGGCCAACGCCTCCAGCGAAGCGTCGTCGAGATCGCCATCGATCACGAACCGTTTGGCCAGTGTGGCCGCCGTGACTGCCACACCGAGCGCGTTGGCGCTGCGAACGAGCTCGGCGCCCTCACGGTCGGTCACGCCCGGGCGCAGACCGGCCTCGACGATCAGCCCGGTCGGCCGATGCTCGGGGGCCAGCATCCACCACTGCCCCACCGGATCGATCAACAGGCGCTCGGCGATCTCGGTCAACTCGGCGTCGGAGAAGGCACCCCTCAGGTGGACCAGCCGGTACTCCTCGATTCCCTGCACCTCGATTCCGAACAATCGGGCCCGCGCCGTCGGTCCATTGGGCCCGTCGTCCACCCGCGCCGGCCCGACGACTATCGCAACTTCCCGGAGATCACCCACGTCGCACAGGATGCTCGATATCGACGACGGAACAACGCACCACCCCACAAATCCGATCAACCGAATCGAACTATCGTGGGCCGATGGGCCAAGAGGAGTGCGGATCCGTCGTCGTGCTCGCCTACGACGGAATTGCGGCCGACGAGGCCGGCATCGTCATCGAGATCCTCGGTCTGGCCGGCCTCCCGGTGCTGATCGCCTCGATCGAGGCGGCCGCCGTCACGAGCTATCACGGCCGTGTGCTGCCCACTCGCTCGACCCACAGCCTGGCGGGTAGCCGAGCACTCGTCGTCCCGGGCGGCATGGGAGTGCAGCGGGCCAGCCATCACCGGCCACTCCTCGGCGCCATCGCTACCCTGGCCGATTCGTCGACGTGGGTCTGTGCCACATCGACGGGGACGGTCCTGCTGGCCGCTGCGGGCGTGCTCGGGAACGCCCGGGTGACAACCCACTGGTTGGCGAGCGGACTGCTCCGGGAAAGCGAGGTCCGGGTCCTCCACGACAGCTACGTCGAACATGGCCGGTTCCTCACCGCCTCGGGAGCGGCGTCATCGGCCCGACTGGGCTTTCGACTCGTCGGGGCGCTGGCCGGCACCGAGGCCGAAGAGCGAGTGCGGGACGTGTATCGGCCCGCGCCCCGACGCGACCGCCGCTTGGACCGACCCGATCCGTGGTGGCGACAGGTCGGCAGGAAGCGCGCCGAAGCAGTAGTCGGTCACTCCCTCGACCCCCACCGGGTCGCCGAGGTGGTGGTGCTCGACCTCGACGACTGAAGCCGCCGAGGACTCGAGCCGATACCTGGCGCCGATCACGGGCTGGCCTGGTCTACGGTCGTTCGGGTGGCTGGAAGTTTCGTCTTCGGTGTCGACCTCGATGGCGTGTGCGCCGACTACACGCTGGGCTTCCGCGAGATCGTGGCCGAGGCCAAGGGCGTCGACGCCGAGAGCTTGCCGTTGCAGCGTTCCTGGAGCTTTGCCGAATGGGGCCTCGACGCCGAGGAGTTCAACCGGCTCCACCTTCACGCCGTGGCAGAACGACGCCTCCTCCGGACATTGCCTCTCTTCGAGGGCTGCGCCGACGCCCTGTGGCGTCTGTCCGATGCAGGTGTCTGGATTCACATCATCACCCACAGGCTCTACCCGCACTGGGGACATGCAG
>CALACD010000124.1 GCA_937890445.1 uncultured Acidimicrobiia bacterium
CATTTCGGGCTTTTCTGCGACCCATGAACCCGCACCAGAAGTGGGATCTCGGACCGTGCGGGCAAATCACACGAGCGCCGACGCGAGCCGGAGAACCGCGACGGCGACGTCGGTCAGAGAACGTTCATCATCGCGGTGCTCGCATGTTCGAAGTAGTCCACGAGCATCCGCTCGGCCTCGGGGTGCACGGGAAACGCTCGAACCGCGTCGAGCATGTGCTCGAGCCAAGCATCACGCTCGACCTGGCCGATGGGGAACGGTGCGTGCCGCATCCGCAGTCGCGGGTGACCGCGCTGTTCATCGTAGGTTCGGGGCCCGCCCCAGTACTGCACGAGAAACAGCGCGGTGTGGTGCCGCGCCTCGGTGAGGTCGTCGGGATACAGCGGGCGAATCCGTTGATCGCTCTCGACCGCGTCATAGAACCGGTCGACCAAACGGACGAAATAGTCGTGGCCCCCGACCACGTCGAAGACGCTCCGCGGTCGGCTCACGTCGTCAGGGTCCGTCGAAGCACTGATCTCACTGGTCACACCCCGCAGGTTAGGGTGATCGGCCAAAGAGCGCGAGCCGGGCGGAATGCGCCGGGTCGTTCACCGGTTGTTCACAAGACGGAGCCGATGTGGCAAATTCCGATTCCCCAATTCTCCCCGACGATCCCAAGCCCGACGACGATCCCAGTCCCCGTGAGCAGCCTGGAAGCAGAAGTGAAGCCAACAAGACCCGTGCCGATCACGCCGGCGCCACCAGTTCGCCGGACTCCCTACCGGACCAGACGCAGGCCTTCGAGCGCTATGTGTTGCCCGAGGTCGAGGTTCTCTACCGAACCGCCCGTTCCCTCACACGCAACTCGGCCGACGCCGAGGACCTCGTTCAGGACACCATGTTGCGGGCCTTTCGCGCCATCGACCGATTCGATGGGCGCTATCCGCGGGCGTGGCTCCTCACCATCATGCGCAACGCCAACATCAACCGGGCCAGGAAGAAGAAGCCGGACCTCCTCGACGATCCCGATGCCACGTTCGAACGGTCGGCCGAGTTCGCTGACAACAAGACCCCGGAGGTCGAGGTCATCGAAGATGTCTTCGACGCCGTCGTCCAAGCCGCCTTCGACAACCTGTCCGAGGATTTCCGCCAAGTGGTCGAGTTGGTCGACCTACGAGGCCTCGCCTACCAGGAGACCGCAGATTTGTTGGACGTACCCGTGGGGACGGTCATGAGCCGACTCCATCGAGCTCGCAAGCGCATCCGCGACCAGATCAACGAGCAGGGTCTCGACTCCGAGAGGAGTTATGCGTGATTCGTTTCCTGCGAAACCTCTTCTCGGGCAACGATGGTGCACTCACCTGTGACGAGGTGATGGAGGTGCTCCAGAGTTACCTCGACGGCGAAACCGATACCGACACTGCCCGACGCGTCGCCGGGCACCTCGACAAATGCACCGACTGTGACCTCGAATCCAAGGTCTACTCGAGGATCAAGGTGAGCCTCGGATCTCACCCCGAGACCATCGATCCCGACGTGCTGCTCAAGCTCCGTTCCTTCGGCGAGCGGGTGGCCCGAGGTGAGATCGGCTGACGGCCGACCGGACGCAGGCGTTCGAAACATCCATCACCACCACCTCCATCACCACCACTTGTCGTATCGGGCGCATATACTCATCGGCGTGCTACTCCTTCTCGACCTTCGACTTCTGAGCCCGGCCGCCTCCTAGGGCGCGTCGGGTTTTCGTCCAGGTTGAAATCGAAACAAGGAGCAAGAAGCGTGAGCAATCCGTACCGAAGCACCCGGGCCGCCGACGCAGGCCCACTGAATGCCAGAACGGGCGTCATGCCCATCCAGAAGTACGCGGCCTTTCCCCAGGTCGCCCTGCCGAATCGCATCTGGCCCGACACCGCGATCGACCGCGCCCCCCTGTGGTGCAGCGTCGATCTCCGTGACGGCAACCAGGCCCTCATCGAGCCGATGGACCCGGAGCGCAAACTGCTCATGTTCGAGCAGTTGATCAAGATCGGCTTCAAGGAGATCGAGGTCGGTTTTCCGGCCGCATCGGACACCGACTTCGAGTTCGTGCGCCACATCGTCGAGCAGGAACTCATCCCCGATGATGTGACCATCCAGGTGCTCACCCAGGCCCGACAGGAACTGATCGAACGCACCTTCGAAAGCGTGGCCGGAGCCAAACAGGCCATCGTCCATCTCTACAACTCGACTTCGACGGTTCAGCGTCGAGTCGTGTTCGGCCTGGACGAGGCCGGCATCATCGAGATCGCCGTCAACGGCGCAGAGATCTGTCGAGCCAACGAAGCCCACGTCGGCGACACCACGATTCGCTATGAGTACTCCCCCGAGAGTTTCACCGGAACCGAACTCCCCTTCGCCAAGCAGATCTGCGAAGAAGTGATGCAGGTGTGGGGACCAACACCGGAGAATCCGGTGATCCTCAACCTTCCGGCCACGGTCGAGATGAGCAGCGCCAACGTCTATGGCGACATGATCGAATGGTTCGACCAGAACATCGCCGACCGGGAGTCGGTGGTGCTTTCGCTGCATCCTCACAACGACCGTGGCACCGCAGTGGCTGCAGCCGAGTTCGGTGTCATGGCCGGCGCCGATCGGATCGAGGGCACCCTGTTCGGCAATGGCGAACGAACCGGCAACGTCGATGTCGTCACCCTGGCGCTGAACCTGTTCAGCCAGGGCGTCGACCCCGAACTGGACTTCACCGACATCAACGACGCCCGTCGCATTGCCGAGTACTGCAATCAACTGCCCGTGCACCCTCGCCACCCCTATGCCGGCGAACTGGTCTACACGGCCTTCTCCGGCTCACACCAGGATGCCATCAAGAAGGGTTTCGAGGCCATGGCGGCCACCGGCCAGACCATCTGGGAGGTGCCATACCTGCCGATCGACCCCAAGGACGTCGGCCGCACCTACGAGGACGTCATTCGGGTCAATTCCCAATCAGGCAAGGGCGGCGTCGCCTATCTGCTCAAGACCGAACGGCAGTTCGATCTGCCCCGGCGACTGCAGATCGAGTTCACCCGGCTCATCCAGGGGATCACCGATTCGACCGGCAAGGAGATCACGGGCGGTGAGATCTGGGACGAGTTCCGGAATCACTATCTGTCTGCGACGAAGCCCTACGAGCTCGTCTCCTTCTCGACGATGCAGAATGCAGAGGGCAGAGACCAGACGAGGGTCAACGCTGCACTGCGTCTCGACGGTGAGGAGATGTCCCTCGACGGGATCGGTGGCGGTTCGATCGAAGCGTTCGCCAACGCCTTGAACGAGATTCTCGACCGTGAGTTGCGAGTCCTCGACTATTTCGAGCATGCGATCGGAGCTGGCGCTGACGCCAAAGCGGTCTGCTACATGGAACTCAAGGTAGGTGACACCGAGTTGTGGGGCGTCGGGATGCATTCCGACATCGTCACTGCGTCGCTCCGTGCCATCGTTTCGGGTGTCAACCGAGGTCTCGGCAACTGAGTCGACATCACGCCTCGACGAGGCCACGCTCGACGAGGCGGTGACGTTCAATCGCTGAGGAGCGTCGTCTCGGGGCGCAGGATCGACCACGAGAACCAGAACGTGTCGACGTGCGGCACCGCCTCGAGTTGAACGCCCCGCAACGGACCATCGATGGCGAGGCCGGTGATGGTCCAGCTCGACGACGTCTCGGTGTCGACAAAGCCCTGTTCCGAGGGCTCGAAGGTCAGCGCCGACCCATCGTCGGCGAGGGCCACGAACACCCCGGTCTGGCCGACATCGGCGCCTCCAGCCACTTCGGAACTGTCGAGCGCGGAGGCCAGACCCTCCTGGTGGAAGGCAACCAGGGGTCGGCCCGACTCGGTGAAGGACACGGCACCGACCTCGCGCAGTCGGGCGAAGGTGATGGCGATCGCTGACTCGCTCCACACCCCGACCACGCGGGTCTTGGGATCGAGCCGACGGTCCATCTCGGCAGTGACGAAACCGGCGAAGGGCTGACTCGTCTCGTCGTCGTAGCCCTGGTAGGGGTTGGTCCCGTACGGCCGGTCGACACCCGTGGCCTCGGTCAACACCAGAGCCTCGGGGAAGGCTGCTCGAAACACGTCCCAGCTCAAGGTCTGGGCAGCAAGGAAGTCGAGCTCGGCGCCCGCATAGTGGCCGACGATTCCCTTCCCCAGGAAGTGCGACCACAGCGAGCGTGTCTGTCGGTCATACATCACCAGAGCCGACTGGTAGAGCTCGCCCGAGGTTCCGAAGTCCAGTACCCGCTCACCCACTCGGCGGTCGTACACGAGCGCCGAATTGCAGAGCGGGCAGTAGGTCACGGTCACCGGAACTCCATCGATCGAGTCGTTCACGATCTCGTGCCAGGTCATGATGCGAACCGGATACCCCTTGGTTGCCTCGCCGACGGTGACGGCGATGATCGCCTCGGTGCCGCCGTCCATGAAAGAGATCTCGCCCACGGGAGCGAACACGGGAGCGTCGATGGCCGGTATGCCATCGGGCGGAGGTCCCCCCGACCGGATCTCGTCGATGTCGACCAGCGGCGGAGGGAACGCCGGATTCGACCGATCTCCGCTCAAGGCATCGCCGGCGGGCTCCAGGTCGTAGTCGACCGCTCGATAGTCGAAGCCTGGCCCGGAGCGCTCGGTGGTCGCAGGCTGGATCGTGACCGTCGAGGGTGAAACCGAGCTGGGGGCCTCGGCGCTGCACGCACCCAGAGCGCTGAGACCCACCAACCCGATCCCGATGATCACCACATTGATTCCGAAACGTCGCACATGGTCGCAACCGGGCGCGAGCCGCGTTGATTCCGACGTTCAGTGCTGCTGGCCCATCCGGTGTTCGACTCGTTCGCCACCGACGCCCGAATAGAGCGAGAGCGGGCGGGTCAGACGCTGGGACCACCACTGGTCGTCCCGGGCATGGGCATGGAAGTGCTCGGGCACCTGACGCATGGTCCGATCGATCTTCCATCGCCCGGGACCGAATCGCGCATCGGCGGCGGACGACAGCGATCTCATCATGTGTTCGATCTCAGCTTCGGAAGGTTCCGTTCCGTGATCGTTCCACACCACCATCGGCACCGAGCAGGCCTCGCAGTCGGCGACCCAACAGTGGTCATCCTCGCTGTACCAGTGGGTGAAGCGGTCGGCTGCGCAAAGTTCACAGTCGGGATCGGGACCTCGGGGCCCCGGTCGGGGGACGACGTCGTCGGTCATTCCCAGTCGGCCCAGTCGAAAGGCGCCGTGCCGACGCGCTCGCCGGCTTCACGAGCGCGGGCGATGAACTGCTGCAGCTTGACCGGGTCCTTGTGGCCCGGCCTGGACTCGACTCCCGTCTTCACATCGATTCCCCAGGGCCGGGCCGTCTCCATGGCAGCGACGACGTTCTCCGGATCCAATCCTCCGGCCAGGATGAACCGATGAGCGATCGGTGACTCGTCCAACAGGTTCCAATCGAACGTGACTCCGCTCCCCGGCTGAGGGGCATCGATCAAGAGACGAACGTCCCCATAGTCCTCGTGCCGTCGGAGCGCCGGGTCCGTGGCAGCGAAGGCCCGGATGACGTTCGGGACCCGGGCTGCCACCCAACGGGTGTCCTCCGCAGTCTCGTGACCGTGCAGTTGCACGGCCCGCATACCGATGGTGTTTGCCAACTCGACGACCCGCTCCCGGCTCTCGTTGCGGAACACACCCACGGTCAGCACCTCGGGCGGTAGACGCCGCACGATGTCGCGTGCCCGCCCCCGGGTGATCCGAGACGACGACGCCGCGAAGATCATGCCCACGGCATCGGCACCGAGGCCGGCCGCCAACAACGCGTCGTCAGGCGTCGTGATCCCGCAGATCTTGATGAAGGGTCGGCGCTGCATCACATCGCACGCATGGCGGCCACCGCCCCGGTTGGATCTCCGGAGCGAACCAACGCCTCCCCCACCAGGACTGCGTGGTAACCGGCTTCATGGAGCGTTCGGGCGTCGTCGGCCGAACGGACACCGGATTCGGCGACCCGGACCACGTCGGCCGGCAAGGACCGCCCGACTCGGATGGCCCGCTCCGTATCGACCTCGAAGGTGACCAGATCGCGCTGGTTCACCCCCACCATGGTGGCTCCGATGGCCATTGCCCGCTCGACTTCGGCCTCATCGTGGGTCTCCACCAGCACGTCCATCCCCAATTCCAAGGCCAACTGGTGGAAGTCCGTCAACTCGTGGTCGTCCAACGCAGCCACGATCAGCAGGACGGCATCGGCTCCCATCACGCAGGCATCGGCCACGTCCCTGGCCGACACGGTGAAGTCCTTGCGGAGAACAGGCAGGTCGACACCGGCCCGGGCCGCCATCAGGTCCTCTGCCGAGCCACCGAAATGAGGAGTATCCGTCAGCACCGACAAACACGTCGCCCCTCCCGCGGCGTACGCCAGAGCCCAACGGGACGGGTCGATCCCGGGGTTCAACTCACCCTTCGACGGGGATCGACGTTTGATCTCGGAGATGACGCCGAGGCCAGAACAGTGCAGTACCGCATCGCGAAAGCCACGACGAGGGGGCCCGGACCGCGCGGTGGTGATCAAGCTGTCGAGGGATCGGGTGTCCTCGGCGGCAACCGTTCGATGATGCAGGAGAATCTTGTCGAGGTAGGTGGCCACGACCGTCAATGGTAGACGGTCGGCCGGCGACCCGAGTCCCGACCTGGCTCAGAGGTCGAGGCCTTTGGCCGCCACTGGTTCCATCATCGTCACCTCGGGTCGGCCGGCCAGCAGGCCCTTGAAGGCACCCATCGCGGCCTTCATTCCCTCGCCCTTGCCGTGAACGGCCAACGCCTCGTCGTCCTGGTAGAGCTCGAAGAAGTAGAACACACCAGGCTCATCCTTGGCGGCGTGGGCGCTGTAGACCTCCAAGCCCGCCTCTTCCTCGGCGGCCGCCACCACGGCAGCCAGCACGCTGGAGAGCTCCTCGACCTTGCCCTCGACGGCCGTCAGCTTTGCAATCAGCGAGATCTTTGTCATCGGCCGAAGCTACCGGTGGGTCGGTTGGTGCCACAACTCGACCCGTCGCGGCCATTCACCAACCCCTAACAAAGAAGCGTCACACTGGGTTCGTGCCCGATTCCATCTCACTGGTCGTCGTCGAGGACGAACCCGACATCGCCGATCTCCT
>CALACD010000125.1 GCA_937890445.1 uncultured Acidimicrobiia bacterium
GCGGACAGCCGCAATCGTGAACGACGGCCGCTGAACGTTCGTGAACTCACCACTGTCTACGGCATCGAACACATGCTGCTTGAGAAGGACCGAGTGGATTGTCGACCGCAGCCGCATCGGTCACCGTCCGGTCAGGGTGTTGCCTCAGGCACGCCCCCGGTCTCGATCGAGCCAACCGATCCTGCTCCGGTCACGCCGCCGGCCTCCAGCATGAGGTTGGCGAGCATCATCTGATGGCGAGCCGCTCGCGCCACTTCGTCGGGTGTACGGATCAACGACTGCAGGATCATCTCACCCTCTCGCCACTCTTCCATATCGTCATCGAGACAGAACTCGAGGGCTCGTATGGTCGGAGCATCGGTGATCGCCGACGTGCTGTTCCGATGATAGGTGTAGGCCGCGATCATGTGGGGCAGCAGCACTCGGTACAAACCCACCAGCTTCTCGATGGTGAGATCGGCCCCTTCCGGCTCGGCCAGGGCCTGGACGAACGCCTCCAACGCAGGGTTGGCCGGAACTGTGAGGCGTTCGGGATTCATCTCCCGCAACTCAGGTAGACGCCGGTGCCACAGTTCGCTGTGAAAGGCATGGTGATAGCAGTGCGTACCGAGGCGCAGTTTGATGTCCAGTTCGGGAACGGAGGCCACCCAGCCACCCATCAGCTCGAAGAGTTTCATCTCGACCCACTTGTAGTGACCGACCCGCCGAGCCGTCTCCTCGACCGAGAAGAGACCGGGCAGCTCCCGGCGATCCCACGGGGCGAAAGATGTTCGGGGGGTGCCGGGGTCAGCCATCGGTAACTCCAAGGTCGTGGACGATCAGGGAGCGTAGCTGGGGCTCGCGGCGGCCGAGCGGTCAGCGGCCGGTCGTCGACCAGTGCCAGGGCTCGCTCGGCAAATTGTAGAAGCCATAGCTGGCGGCGTTGGCATCCAACCACCGGTACCCGTCGTTCGAGCGGCTCCGGATGAGTTGGCCGTTGTAGGTGAAGTCGATGGCCAGCCCCTTCTCGTGTTGTGACGTTCCCGGTCGTGCAGTCGGAGGTCGGCACTGACTTGCCGGCATCTCCCAGATCGCGTAGTCGCTGGTGCCGCAGTTGTTCTTGCGTACCGCGATCTGACCGTCCGAGGAGCGGTAGCCGCCTCCTGACAACGAAACGCCGGCCGCGTCGGCTGCGGCCAACATGCGTTCGACCTGATCAGCGATCGACACGTGGACCTGGATGCCGCGGACCGACACGATCTCGTCGTTCCCCACCGGAGCACTGGGTTGGCCACCACCTCCGCCTCCACCGCTGGCCGGCGGCGGAGGTGTGGTCTTGCGTCGCAGCTCTTCGGCCAGCCGATCGATCTCGTTCTGCTCCTGCGCCGCGAGCTCGCCGTCGAACTGTTGAATCGCTGCGAACTCGTTCAGCTGTTGGTCGAGTCGAGCCTCGGCTTCGGCAGTGAGGTCGGCTTGCGCCCCTCTTGCCTCGTCGAGCGACCCGAGCTCGACCTGCACCTGGTCTCGCAAGGTGGCCGCCTCATTGGCGGCGTCGGAGGCCAACGCTTCCTGGATCCGCAGATCCTCCTCGGCCCCCCGAAGCTGTTCACCGAGATCCGCCTCACCCTCGGTCACGTCCTGGACCAACGCATGCATTCGGATGGCCTGATTCGGGTCCTCGGAGTCGACGAAGACCGACACTGCATCGCTCTGGTTGACGAACGACGTGATCGCTCGATCGATCAGTTGGGCACGGAGCTTTTCGATCTCGATCTGCTTGTCGCCGACGGCCTGTTGTGCGGTCAGCACTCGCTGCTCGGCATCGGCCAGGCTCCGCTCGGCCCCTGCCAGACGTTCCTGCGCCGCGTTGACCTGCGCCTGGAGAACGGCGAGGGCTTCGGTCAAGGCATCGACCTCGACGGTTGCGACATCGATCTCCCGGGCCTGCGAGGCGGCTTCCTCTTGCGCTTGTCTTCGCTGTTCACGAATGGTCTCGAGCTCGTCGGACGTCTGTGCCTGCCCCGGCATCGAGAGCACAGAGATCCACCCACACAGCAGCAACGTCGCGACAACGACAACAACGCCTCGACGAGACGTCGACAACCCGAAACGGGTGATGGGTGTGGTTGTTCCGCTACGCATCGTGAAAATCGGAATCAGGCTAGCCGTCCGTCGACCCAGACTTCGAGCGGGCACAGGGGTTGAACTACCCGTCCGCTTCAGCCCCGATAGCCGTTCGTGATCGGCATCCGCCGGTCGCGACCGAACGCCTTGGAGCTGATCCGTATACCCGGAGGGTTCTGGCGTCGCTTGTACTCGGCGACGTCGACCAGCCGGACGATGCGTCGGGCGACGTCGGCGTCGTGGCCGACGTCGATGAGTTCGGCCAGCGTCAGATCCCCCTCGACGTAGTCACGCAGGATCGCGTCGAGCACGTCATAGGGAGGCAAGCTCTGATCGTCGCGCTGGTCGTGTCGGAGTTCGGCCGAAGGAGCCTTCTCGATGATCTGGCTGGGGATGATCTCGCGCCCGGCAGTTCGATTCCGCCAGCGACACAGTTGGTAGACCCTGGTCTTGAAGACGTCCTTGATGACGGCGTAACCGCCGGCAGTGTCTCCATAGAGGGTCGAATAGCCGACCGCGATCTCACTCTTGTTGCCGGTGGTCAAGATCATCCAACCAAGCTTGTTCGACAACGCCATCATGACCACGCCCCGAATGCGGGACTGCAGGTTCTCCTCGGTCGTGTCGGGCACATGACCGGCAAAGGACGGTGCCAGCATGTCGAGGAGAGACTCATGAGCCGGCTCGATCGGAATGATTCGATGCTCCACCCCGAGTTCATTGCACAGCGCTATCGAATCCGAAACGGAATGGTCGCTGGAGAACCGCGACGGCATGAGCACGGCGTGAACACGGTCCGGGCCCAGGGCATCCACCGCGAGCGCGACCACGATCGACGAGTCGATACCGCCCGAGAGTGCGACACCTACTTCGGAGAAGCCGTTCTTCTGGACGTAATCGCGGGTCCCCACCACCAGGGCCTGCCAGATCTCCGCGTCCAGATCGAGTAGTTCGGCCACCGCCGACGAAGACTCGACCACTGGCCGACGACCCGTTGTGTCCACCTGACCGGGAACGGCCGGAGCAGCTGTCTCTCCCGTCGTCCCAGCGCCCCGAGAAAGCGGCAGGCGCCGGACGAACAGTGAGCCCGACGGGGCCGGGCCCACCGCAGGAGGTTCCTCGATCGGGACATCGCAGATCGTCACGGCCGTTTCGAACTGCGGTGCTCGAGCCAGCAGTCGACCTTGCTGGTCGTAGAACGAAGAAGCTCCATCGAAGACCAGCTCGTCCTGGCCTCCGACCTGATTGACATAGGCGATGGCGCAGTGGTTGTCGCCGGCCCGACGACGCAGCATCTGATCACGCTCGAGGACCTTGCCCATCCGATATGGGCTGCCATTGGGGACGAGCAGGATCTCGGCTCCGCCAGCCGCCTGGTCGACCAACGGACCATCCACCGTCCAGATGTCTTCACAGATGGCCAAACCGACGCGAACGCCGGCGATCTCGACCAGTTCGTAATCGTGATCGCCAGGAGTGAAATAGCGCTGCTCGTCGAAGACGCTGTAGTTCGGCAACTTGCGTTTGTGATACTCGAGCACCACCCGCCCATCGGCACACAGGACAGCGGCGTTGTAGATCGCCGGCTTGTCGATCGACGAGTTGTCGGTGGTGTTGCGGCGCGATGCAGGGCCACCACTGGCCACCGTTCCGACCACGGCCGCGCATCCTCGGGTGCGGCGGGCAATCTCGGCCACCGCTTGGCGACAGTCGGCGATGAAACCGGGCTTGAGCACCAGGTCCTCCGGTGGGTAACCAGACACCGTCATTTCCGGGAAGACGGCAACGTCGGCGCCGGCTGCCTCGGCCCGTTCGAGTGTGCGTAGCACCAACTCGACGTTGCTGGAGACATCGCCGACCATTGGGTTGATCTGACAGGCGGCAACCCGCAATCGGCGCATCGGGGCAGTCTACGGCCCGACCTGGCACCACCCGAGCGCAGCGCACGACGTACTGCTCCGCAAGACTGCGGAGCAGTACGTGAGCACTCAGCGGCGACCGGGACCTCGCTCACCCGGCTCGGCGTTGACTCGTTCGGTGATTCGCTCGGTCAGCAGATCACGCATCTCCGCTGCCCGATCCTCGTCGAGGATGCCACCGGCGACCCGTTCGTCGAGGTCAGCTTCGGCCGCATCGACCAACGCCGTGACCAGTGCGTCTTCGCTCACGCCGGCCTCGGCCGCAGTCTCGACCAGAGTCTGGCCACGTTCTCGACCCACTTTCAGATCGTCGACCGAGATGCCGAGCTCGTCCAACACGTCGCGAGCAATCGCGACA
>CALACD010000126.1 GCA_937890445.1 uncultured Acidimicrobiia bacterium
GGGATGCTCCTGATGCCACTGTCGAATCGTGGCCACGATCTCGGCGACATCCGAGCCGTCGGGCTCACCGTCGACCGCCCGGTCGAGAAGCCAGTCGAGATCCGATTCGACGAAGGCCTCGGCGTAGAGATGGGCGTAGAAGGCACTGACGTCGACGGCCAGACCACTGTTGGTGATCCGGGCAAAGAGCACGGCCCGACGACGAGCCTCGGTTGGCAATCCAGGAGCCATCAGGCCGAACAGCTCGGTCTGGAGTTGAGCATCGATCGACCAAACCCCTTCCGGATTGAGACGAGCCGAACCGGTTTCGGGAGGAAGGATCCCGTCATCCATGAGATCTCGTGCTCGGCGGGTCGACACCCAGATGTCGTTGTTCAGGTGTTGTCTCCACTCCGCCGCGATGTCGTCGGCTCCGGGCTCGAGCCCGTAGGTCTCGAGGATGTGGAGGTCCAGCCACTCGACGTGGGTGTCATCGTCGGTTGACCACTGATCCGGGAATTCCAGCATGATGGACGATCCCGGACCGGGGTCGTCCAGCCAGATTCCCTGTAGATCCAGACCGTTGTGATTGGCGACCATCGAGGCCTGCCAAGCCCCGAGCACCTTGTCGCGATAGCCATCGACCGGCAGGATCCTCGGCGGCAGAGTCGTACCGTCGGCGCATGCTGCGCCGAGAAGGACCAGTGCCAGCATGCAACTGATGGTCTGACGCATGGCACGTCAAGGTACCGCTGTCCCGCCTGCCACCGCGCCTCGGCGGATGGTACGTTTCGGCCTCGTGGCACGAATCCTGCTCGTTCATCCACTCTTTCTCGACAAGGACGTCGACGAGCAGGCTGCATCCAGCCCTTACTTCCCCCTCGGCCTGTTGTACCTGGCCGGCTTCGTTCGCGACGCCGGGCATCATGTCGCCATCTTCGACGGCACCTTCTGTCAGGACGAATCGTCCTTCGCCGACGCACTGGTGCGAGAGAAGCCGGATGTCGTCGGCATCTCGGCGCTCCAACCGACGCGGGCAATGGCTCTGACCCTCTCCTCGATGGCCGCCGAAGCGGGAACGGTCGTCGTCGTCGGCGGACCTGACCCGACGAGTTCGATCGTCGATTATCTCGCCGACGAATCCGTCGACATCGTCGTTCACCACGAAGGTGAGCACACCATTGCGCGCCTCCTCGAGCTCGTCGATCGATCCGCCCTCACCCCCGATGCATTGCATGACGAACTCGGGATCGCCTTCCGATCGAACGGTCGGTTGATCATCAACCCACCACGCCCACCGATCGAGAACCTCGATGATCTCCCCCTGCCGGCACGAGATCTGATCGACATGGACCGGTACCTCGACGCCTGGCAGGACGAGAACGGGTACACGTCGATCACCATCTCCACCGCCAGGGGATGCCCGTTCGGCTGTTCCTGGTGCAAGGACGCGGTGCACGGTGACGGGTTTCGGCAACGGTCGCCCGAGAACGTCGCGGCTGAAGTCAAACAGATCTCGGAGCGCTACGGCGTCGAGCGACTCCGCATCGTCGACGACATCCAAGGAATCGATCGCAGTTGGTTCGAGGAATGGGCGCGAGCGACAACTGCCGTCGGGTCCCCAATCCCCTTCGAGCCGCTCAACGACATCGCCGATCTCGAGCTCCCGCTGCTCGAGGTTCGCGACAGTCTTTGAAGCAAGCGCAACGCTGCGCTCCCCACCGTGAGTGGGGACCTCCACGCTCCCCCGGCCCGACCGGAACCCTGACGATGCCCAACTTCTTCGACCTCCACTCTCCCTATCTTGCCCACCCGCTCCTCACGCCAGAAAGAACCGCGCTCGAGATCGATCACCTCGTCCGCATCCTGGGAGTCGGACCAGGGGCCACCGTGTTGGATATCGGCTGCGGCTTCGGTCGTCACAGCATCGAGATGGCCACTCGGGGTATTCGGGCGTTCGGCATCGATCCGTCCGAGGCAATGATTGCCGCTGCCAACGAACGCGCCGCCGCCGCTGGGGTGGACGCCGAGTTCCGACAGCAGAACGGTGAGAGTCTCGCCGCCAGCTCGGCATTCGACGGCGCCATCGTGATGTTCACCACGTTGGGCCAGATCAACGACCTCGGGGCCGACAACCGGACGCTTCTCGTCCGTGCGCTCGAAGCGTTGCGACCCGGAGCGGGCATCGTCGTCGAGGTGCCGCGCCGGTCGGTGGCAATAGCCGGTCTGGTGACGAGCGACACCTTCGGGAGCGCGGACGACCGGACGGAGATCCTTCGCCGTTTCGAGGCCGAGAACAATCGAGTCGTGGAGAATTTCGTCGTCGTGTCCGAGGGAACCGAACGCCGGTTCGACCTGGCCTACACACTGTTCGAACCCAACGAACTGGTCGAGCTTCTCGACGACACGGGATTCACGTCGATCGCGGTGGCCCGGGATCTCGGTTCGGCTCCTGGCTCGGGTACCGACCTTGCCTCCGACGCGGGCTTCATCATCGCAACCGCGTGGCGCCCCGATCGTTGATCCGCCGAGACGTGCAACGACGGACCGAAATCTGAACTCTTGTTCACATCTCGGCACCGGCGGAAGAAAGCGTCATAGCGTCGGGTTCAGCTTCTGACCGCTGAACAGAGGAGCTCTGACGATGCACGCCAAAGCACTTGGGCTCCGAGCTCGTGGCCGAGTCTTCGGATGAAGGAACCTGACATCGGATCCGGTTCGACGGACACCGTCACCCGGGTTCAGCCTCAGTGGCCCATTGCCGTCGCCCGCATGCTCATTGGACTGTTGTGGCTCGGATCGTTGCGTTGGAAGTTGCCTCCGGACTTCGACGGCGGGTCCGAGCGAAGCCTGCGATCCTGGCTCGATCTGGAGATCGAACACGCCGCGTTCGGTCCCTACGGCCGCCTGATCGAGTCGGTCGTCGTCCCCAACTTCGCACTCTTCGCTTGGCTCCTCTTCCTGGCTGAACTCTTCGCCGGGCTCTCGCTGCTCCTCGGCCTCTTCACGCGGGCCGGTTCCGTGCTCGGCATGGCCATGTCGATCAACCTCGGGATCGGCCTGGTCGCGGTCCCCGGCGAATGGCCGTGGTCCTATGTGATGCTGGCCATGTGGCACGGGTTGTTCCTGGTCCTCGCAGCCGGCACCTCTATCAGCATCGACAACCAGCTTCGCCGTCGCGCTCTGCCCCGACCTCTCCGGCACCTCCTCTAGACCCTCGCCCCTCTGCTCCACCGCTCGACCTCGAGACACTGCTCGACCGAAAGGAATCACCTCATGAAGCGCACTCTCTTGTCGGAAACCGACACGTCCTCGTCCGAAACGGACACGTCGTCCCCCTTGGCCTCGCTTCCCCGCGGCGCCGCAAGGCAGGGGTCCTTCGGGCTGGCCGCGTTGCGCGTCACGCTCGGGATCTTGGTGTTGGCCACCTGGGCCGACAATCTGTCCAAGGACCTCTACACCGCCGATGGCCTGACTGGTCTCATCAACTGGCTCTTCAGTCCCGACGGCAACAGCAGTTCGCTTTCGGCGTACCAGTCACTCTTGGAATCGGTGGTCGTTCCCAATGCCGGACTGTTCGGCGTGCTCCAGCTCATCATCGAGTTCGCCTTCGGGGTCGGACTTCTCCTGGGTTTGTGTACTCGCCTCTGCAGCCTTCTCGCAGCCGGCTTCTTCGTCTCGCTGTTCCTCGGCTACTACGGCGGCCACGAATGGATCTGGACCTACGTGCTACTCACGGTGTCGGCCATCGCCGTGTACCTGGGCTACGGAGGACGCACCCTGGGTCTCGATCACTATCTGGCCAAGGCTCGCGGCGATTCACCCGGTTCCTTGATCTGGTAGCAGCTTGCACGTGACCGATTCGATCTACGACATTCTGCTCATCCTGGCCGGCGCCTGGTATCTGGTCATCTCCGCTTCGTTGTTCCTGTTCGGCGCCAACATGATGCTGCTCTCGGCTGTTGCGTGGCGCAACGTTCGCCTTCGATTCGCACCGCAGGAGGAGCGCCCACGGTCGGATCGAGAACGGTCGGATCGAGAACGGTCGGATTGGCCCAGGATCACGGTCCAACTCCCGATCTTCAACGAGCTGTACGTCGCAGGGCGGATCATTCGAGCGGCCTGCGCTATGGACTATCCGTCCGACCGGCTACAAGTGCAAGTGCTCGATGACTCGACCGACGAAACCCGACTTCTGATCGAGCGCGTGGTCGCCGAGCAGCGAGCGGCCGGTGTCGACATCGAGTTGCTGCACCGGACCGACCGCGTCGGCTACAAGGCCGGCGCGCTGCAGGCCGGGATGGCATCGGCCTCGGGCGAGTTCATCGCCATCTTCGATGCGGACTTCATCCCGCCCGAGGCTTTCTTGACGGAAACGGTCGGCCACTTCGACGATCCAG
>CALACD010000127.1 GCA_937890445.1 uncultured Acidimicrobiia bacterium
CACGCAGAAGCCGAGCTGGCGGCCCGATTCCGCCATCTCACTGCCCGTCAGGCGGCAGAGTTGGCAACGAAGGCCCGAGCCCGACGGCTGGTGCTCACCCATTTCTCGGCCCGCTACCCCGACGACGCGTTGTTCGCAGCCGAGGCATCCCGCTATCACCATGACGTCGTGGCTGCAACGGATCTTGCCGTGATCGAGGTGCCGGGTCGTTCGTCGAACTGACTCGCTCGCGGTCATGGCTGTTCACTACGTTCAGGTGATGGCTGACACGCTTCCGGTCCGGATCGCCAACTGTTCGGGGTTCTACGGTGACCGCCTGTCGGCCGCGACCGAGATGGTGTCCGGAGGGCCGATCGACGTCCTGACCGGCGACTGGCTGGCCGAGCTCACGATGCTGATCCTGGCTCGAACCCGGCAGAAACGTCCGGGCGGTGGTTTCGCCGGAACCTTCGTGCGACAGATGGAGCAGGTCATGGGGCAGTGCCTGGATGCCGGGATCAAGGTGGTGTCCAACGCCGGGGGACTGGACCCCGATGGATGTGCCGAGGCCGTCGCCGAGGTCGCCGACCGGCTGGGTCTCACCCCCAAGATCGCCTACGTCAACGGTGATGATCTGTTGCCCCGGTTGCAGGACCTGGTCGATGCCGGCGTCGACCTCGCCCACTTCGAGGACGGCTCCGCAGTCGGCGACATCTCCCGGTTCATCACCGCCAACGCCTACCTCGGCTGTTGGGGCATCGTCGAGGCGTTGAACCAGGGTGCCGACATCGTCGTGACCGGACGAGTCACCGATGCCGCCGTGGTGTGCGGGCCGGCGGCGTGGCACCACGGTTGGGCTCGCAATGACTGGGATCAGTTGGCCGGGGCCGTGGTGGCAGGACACATCATCGAGTGCGGGGCCCAGGCCACCGGTGGCAACTACTCCTTCTTCACCGAGGTCCCCGGTATGGGGAGAATCGGATTTCCGTGGGCCGAGGTGGCCGCCGACGGCTCGGTCGTCGTCGGCAAACACGACGGCACCGGCGGCGAGGTGTCGATCGGCACCGTCACCTCGCAGTTGCTGTACGAGATCGGTGGTCCGGCCTATCTCGGTCCCGATGTCACCAGCCGCTTCGACACCATCGAGTTGGTGCAGCAGGGACCCGATCGGGTGCTGGTTCACGGAACGAAGGGCGAGCCGCCCCCTCCGACGCTCAAGGTGGCCATGAACGAGCAGGGCGGCTACCGCAACGACATGGCGATCATGATGACGGGCCTCGACATCGAGGCCAAGGCGGCGCTCCTGGACGAAGCGTTCTGGATCGCCTGCCCGTTCGGTCCCGAAGATTTCGCGTCGGTCAGACGACGGGTCATTCGTTCCGACCATGTCGATCCCGACACGAACGAGACGGCGGGTGCGATGTGGAAGATGACGGTCAAGGACCCGGACGAGCGAAAGGTTGGTCGGGCCTTCTCCAACGCGCTGACCGAGATTGGCCTGGCGTCCATTCCCGGGCTCTACGGCGTGGGCGCCGGACCGTCGGCCGGCACGCCCTACGGGGTGTATCGGCCGGCGTTGGTGCCTGCTGAACTGGTACCGAGCCACGTTCATCTCCTCGGTGGACCGACCACGGTGGTCGATTCGGTGGCCCCGACGGACGAGGTGACGGTCGTGCCACTGGCGGGGCCGTCGGTACCTCCGCCGGTCGGCCCCACTGAACGAGTTGCGTTCGGTCGGGTCATCGGCACCCGATCGGGGGACAAGGGTGGGAACGCCAACCTCGGGGTGTTCACCCGCAGCGATGCTGCCTGGGCGTGGCTCGACGACTTCCTGACCATCGACGTGTTGCGTGAGTTGTTGCCCGAAACGGCCGAGTTGCGGATCGACCGTCATCGCCTGGCATCGATCCGCTCGCTCAACTTCTTGATCCATGGGCTCCTGGAGGAGGGTGTGGCCTCGTCGACCCGCCAGGACGGCCAGGCCAAGAGCCTGGGCGAGTGGCTCCGCGCTCGCCACGTCGACGTTCCCCTCGCCCTGCTGTAGCGCACGGGTCTGCCCGGCGCCGACTAGGTTGACGGACCACGGCGGTCATGGACTCGATCTGCAACGGGCGGACGATCGATGGCCACGTCGACCGCGGGAGGTCGCACCATGACGGAAACGGTTCGGACAACGACGCATCGAAGCAGAAAGGCACTGGTTTCGGTGGCGCTCAGCTTCGGCATGGTGGCCGCAGCGGCCGGTGTGGCCGGCGCGGGTTCAAGGTACGTGGCACTGGAGGTGCCGATGTCGCCACACTCTCGTGTCCCGGTGGTGTGAGTCGACTGGGTCAAGTCCTCGATGAGAACGCATCGATCTTTCCGGGCGATCCGGAGACCTCGATCGAGATCGTCGCCACCGTCGAGAACGACGGCTATCTGGTCGAGGCGATCTCGATGGCCAGCCACACGGGAACTCACCTGGACGCTCCCGGCCACTTCATCGAAGGGGGCCGAACCGTGGATCAGCTCACGGCCGAAGAACTGGTGTGGTCGGCCTACGTCATCGATGTCCGGGCCCGCATGGCCGAGGAGGGCAACGACTTCCAGCTCAGCTCCGACGACATCCACGCCTACCAGCGCGAGCACGGCGTCATCCCGCCGGGATCCATCGTCATCCTCTACACCGGGTTCGGCGAGTTGTTCGGCACGCCGGCCTACGAGGACACGATCCCCGGGTTCGCCGGTGAAGCCGTCGAGCATCTCTTCGTCGAACACGGCATCAAGGCTCTGGGCACCGACACCTTCGGTCCCGACGCCACCAGTGACGAGAACTTCGATGCGACCTACACCGCTCTCGTGAACGACGGTGTGGTGATCCCGGGCATGCGCAATCTCGGCAGTCTCAACGTCACCGGTGACATCGTGATGGCGTCGCCGGTGCAGCTACGCGCCGGCTCGGCGTTCCAGGTCGATCCATTGGCCTGTCACGGCCGCTGATCTCTAAGGTCGAGGAATGGCATCGCTCGATTTGGCTGCATCCGAGGTCAACCAGGATCCGAATCGATTCGCGCTCGACGTGCTGGCCAATGGGCCGGTGCAGTGGTCGGAGACCCATCGGGCCTGGTTGTTCCTGTCGCACGAAGCAGTGTCCTCCGGTTTTCGTGACACTCGGTTGTCGGCCGATCGGATCGAGCCGTTCGAGCGGGTAGCGGCCGAACGGCCAGCCGAGTTCGGCAAGATCGTCGAGTTGCTGTCGGGCTGGATGATCTTCCGGGACCCTCCGGCCCATACCAGGCTCCGTGATCCGGTGCGTCGGGCGGTGACGCCCCGCGTGGTGGAAGGAGTTCGGCCCGCCATCGAGAAGACGGTCGAGGACCTGTTGTCGGCCATGCCCTCCACTGGTCTCTACGATTTCAAGACCGAGTTCGCCGAAACACTGCCGGCGTTGGTCATCGCCGACCTGCTGGGCGTGCCGGCATCGGAACGCCATCGGTTCAAGGACTGGTCCGACGGCCTGGGTCAGATCGTGTTCTCGGTGCAGCCAGGCCAGATTCCCACCGACACGGTCCGCGAGGCGGCCGAGGAGTTCACGAACTTCTTCGCCGAACTGATCGAACACCGTCGTCAACACCCGGGTGATGACCTGATCAGCCTCATGGTCCAGGGCGGAGCCGACGAGCTGACGGCCATGGAACTCGTCGGTGCCTGCACCTTGTTGCTGTTCGCCGGGCACGAGACGACGACCAACATGCTGGTCAGCAGCGTTCGTGTCCTCCACGAGCATCCCGATCAGCGGGAGCGGTTGGTGCACGACGATGCGATCCTGCCCTTCGCGGCCGACGAACTGTTGCGGGTCGCCGGCCCGGCCAAGACGATGGTGCGTCGGGTCGGTACCCCGTTCGAGTTCCATGGGCACGAGTTCGAGCATCGGCAGAAGATCTTCCTGGTCATCCTGACCGCCAACCGTGATCCAGCTGTCTTCGTCGATCCCGAACGGGTCGATCTCGGTCGCCAGCCCAACACCCATCTCGGGTTCGGCTGGGGTTTGCATCATTGTCTGGGGGCACCTCTGGCCCGTATGGAGCTCACGGTGGCGCTGCGCCGGCTCTACGAGGAGTTCCCCAATTTGCGACCGGCCGAGCCCGACCGGCCGTGGTCGGGCAACGAGCTCGGATTGGGCTTCGGCCGCATGACGGTGTCGTTGTAGGGTCCGGCAATGAAATTCGGCCTGCGCTATTGCAACATCGGTCCGCTCTCGCAGCGAGAGCCGGCTCTCGAGATCGCTCGGTTCGCCGAGGATGCCGGTTTCGAATCGTTGTGGTCGATCGAGCACGTTGTCATCCCGGCCGGCTACCAGTCTGCGTATCCGTACTCCGACGATGGCCGTTTCGGCTGGCCCGAGAACCTCGACTATCCCGATCCCGTCATGTGGCTCGCCGTCATCGCCGGCGCCACCACGTCACTGAAGCTCGGGACGGCAGTGATGATCCTGCCCCAGCGGAATCCGGTCGTTCTGGCCAAGGAGATCGCCACCATCGACATGATGTCCGGTGGGCGGATGCTGTTCGGTGTCGGATCGGGTTGGCTGGAAGAGGAGTTCGACGCCCTCGGTGTTCCCTTCGGCGAGCGCGGCCCTCGCACCGACGAAGCCATCGACGTGCTGCGGGTTCTGTGGAGCCAGGACGAGGCATCCTTCGACGGACAATTCCATCGTTTCGATCGGGCGCTGATGTTTCCCAAGCCGACGCAGCGGATCGGCGGCGTGCCCGCGGTTCCCATTATCATCGGCGGTCACTCCAAGGTGGCTGCTCGTCGTGC
>CALACD010000128.1 GCA_937890445.1 uncultured Acidimicrobiia bacterium
ACCCTTGGCCTCGACGCCGGCGTCCGCTGCCAGTTCCAGGGCGTAGGTGGTGTCCTTCAGCTGATAGCGGGTGGGAAAGGCCTGCAACGGGTAGTCGTCGGCCAACACTGCCTTGTGACCGTGGCTACGGAGGGCGAAACTGTCCGCCGATCCCTTCGTCAGCGTGTCGAGAACCACGGCGGCATCCAGACCCAGCCCCTCGGCGATGGCGTGGGCTTCGGCCACCGCATTCAGGTTCTGCACCAACAGTACGTTGTTGAGCAGCTTGACGGCCTGCCCCGCGCCGACCGGCCCACAGTGACTCACCTCCTCGGCCATGCACCGCAGCAGCGGTTCGACTCGGGCGACATCCTCGACGGTGCCCCCGACCATGATGCTGAGGGTCCCGTCGATGGCGGCCTGACGGGTTCGGGCCACCGGGGCATCGCAGTAGGAGATGCCGCGGGCGGCGGCCTTTGCGCCCAGAGCTCTGGTCAAGGCATAGGGAGCGGTCGTGTGATCGACGATCGTCTGTCCCGCCCGGAGATGGGCAAGGAGGCCGTCGTCGCCATCAACCACCGCCTCGAGTTGTGGACCTCCCGGCAGCGAGAGGTGGACGATGTCGACGTCGGCGGCCAGAGCTGCGATCGACGCCGACTCGACGGCTCCCTCGAGCACCAGACGGTCCACCGGGCCAGGAACAGGATCGAACACCCGCACGACCCGGCCCGACGCCCGGAGCAGGTTGCGACACATGGGCTCGCCCATGACGCCGAGACCAATGAAACCGATCGGCGCACCGCCGCTCGGGATGTCTTCACCCACCTGTGGGTCCGTCATCCGGTTGCCCCCTACATCGTGAATCGAAGACTGCGAGCGGCATGAGCACCGATCTCGTCGTCCCCGGTCCACGAGATGGTTCCTCGGGAGATCTGCTCATCGGGATCGATGCGACCACAGGCCAGCATCACGAACGTCGTCGAATCGGTCGAGACGGTCACACTCGGGTCGTCCAGTTGGTCGACCGCTTTGGCTCGACCCTCGACGGCGGCACAGATGCGACGCTGCACCGGTCCGGTCAGATCGAAGGCAATGCTCTTGCCATCCGGCAGTCCGATCTTCTTCCCGACGATGTAGCCGATCGACATCGCCACCTCCTCCACGGACCGCTCGGCCGCTGGACCCGCCTCGCTGACAGCGGGACGACCGAGCGGAATTCGCATGTCCCGCTCGTGCACCCAGAAATCGAAGACTCGAATGTCCATGAAGCGCCGATAGGTCCCCGGGCCGACCGGGGTGGCCGACGGACCGTCGTAGATCTCGTCGGCCAGTTCGGCCAACTGCCGGCGCCGAAGGTCGATGAGCCTTCGATAGTCGGCGACGAGGTCGGCATTCGACCAACCGGAGGCGATTGTCGTGTACTCGATGACCGCTGCGAACGGCAGCGGATCGTCGGCAGAGTCGGGCATCCACTGCGCCAGCATGCTCTCGACGCCGGCCAGATGGGTGATGACGCCGCGCATGCTCCAATCGGGGCACAGCGACGGTGTGGCCCAGTCCTCGTCGGACATGCTCGACAGCAGGTCGTCGATGGACGCCCACACCGGCTCGTACATCGCCAACACCTCGTTCGCTTGGGTCATGGCCGTACCGTAGTGAGCGGTCTCGCCAACCGTCGACTTGACCAGTGACACGCCAGCGGGAAACGATCCGGTATGAAATTCGGCTACCTGTCCCAGAACGATGCCAACGGCATCAGCCCCGCACTGCTGGCCTCGGAGCTCGAGGAGCGTGGCTTCGACTCGATCTGGCTTCCCGAGCACAGCCACATCCCAGCCGACCGGACGACCCCGTATCCGGCGGGGGGCGAGCTACCCGAGGGCTACTACCGGATGATGGATCCGTTGATCTCACTGATGGCCTCGGCGTCGGCAACCACCGATCTGCTGCTGTACACCGGCATCTGCCTGATCCACGAGCACGATCTCCTCGACCTGGCCTGTGCAACTGCCACCCTCGACGTGCTGTCCAGCGGCCGGTTCCGGCTTGGTATCGGCGTCGGTTGGAACGAGGAGGAGCTCGCCAACCATCGGCCTGACCTGCCGTTCAAGATGCGGTATTCGGCCATGCGGGAACGAGTGGCCGCCCTGCGGGTGGCGTGGTCGGAGGAAACCTCGTCCTTCGACGGGCGGTGGGATCGCTTCACCGAGTCCTACGTCTATCCCACGCCCACCAACGGCAGCATTCCGGTCTCGTTGGGCAACGCGGGTCCGGTCGGCATCAAGCACGCTGCGGAGTACGCCGACGAATGGTGTCCGATCGACGCCTCGATGCTGAACGTCTCGGGCAAGCCCGATGTCCCGGGCGCCATCACCCTGTTTCGCCAACTGGCCGAAGACGCAGGGCGGAACCCCGACGACATCCCCATCACCATTCATTCCTTCGGCGTGAACGAGAAGCGGTTCGCGTCCTACGTCGATCTGGGCGTCGAGCGCATCGTGACCTTTCCGCCCACCATGAATCTGATGTCGACCGACGAAACGCTCCGACACCTGGACGTCTTGACCGAGATCGTGCAGAAGTTCGCGGACTGAAGAGCTGATCGAAGTCCGTCAGCCGACCCGGGCGAAGACAGCTTTCAGATAGGAACCCTCGGGAAATCCGATGGGGTGGTCGATCGCATGGCCGGTCACCTGCACTTCGGTGACCATCACGTCGTCTCTCTGGGCTTGACCCAGCACGGCGTCGGTAAAGGTATCGACGTCGATCCGACTCGAACACGATGCTTGAATCAGATGGCCGCCCCGGGCGACCAGCGGCAGAGCCATGGCTGTGAGTCGGGCGTAGGCCCGTACGGCCCGGCCGACATCGGCCCGCTTCTTGGCGAACGACGGCGGGTCGACGACCACCACATCGAAGTGTTCTCTTGCCTGCCCCAGTTCGCCCAGCACCTCGAAGGCGTCGCCGACCGTGACCTTGTGCGTCGTCCGACCGGTCAGGTTCGCGTTGTGGACCATGTTGCGTTCCGCGGTCCGGATGGCGGCGTCGTTCAGATCAACGCTCTGCACGAAGCGGGCGCCCCCGGCTGCTGCATAAACGGAGAAGCCGCCGGTGCACGCGAAGACGTCGAGCACCGATGCACCTGCGGCCATTTCCCGCACCCGCTGCCGGTTGTCTCGTTGGTCGAGGAAGTGACCCGTCTTCTGGCC
>CALACD010000129.1 GCA_937890445.1 uncultured Acidimicrobiia bacterium
GGCTTCGGCCGCCATGGCCTCGAGCACCGAGAGAAACGCAGTACTGGACATCTGATCGGCCAGCACGGCGGCCCAGGCGTCATCGATGAGGGCATAGCGCTCGATCGGCGAGAGATGGTTCTCGGCGATCTCGGCCAGACGATCGAGGGACTCGGAGTCGTAGGCGACCCGGACAAAACTGATTCCCTCGGCGTTGACCACCACCCACTCGGCTTCTTCGGCGAACACGATCTGCTGGGACTCCTCGTCGAGGAGGACCTGTTCGGTGCGAGGGTCGGCGTCCCGGGGCTTCCACCGATAGCGGAGCGGAATTGCCCATCGTTGGTCGTCGGCGGGGTCGGCGCCGGCATAGGCGAAGCGCTCCTGGCCGATGGTCGCCGATCGACCGTCGGGGGCGAGGTCGACCGAGATCAGCGGAAAGCCCCCCTGGAAGATCCACGAATCCATGATTCGTCGCACCGGATCGCCGGTCTCTGCTTCGATGGCATCCCAGAGATCGACGGTCTCGGCATTGCCGTACGCGTGTTCGGCCATGTAGCGGCGGATACCAGCCCGGAAGCGATCCTCACCCAGGTACTGCTCGAGCATCCGAACCACGGCCGCGCCCTTTTCGTAGGTGAGGATGTCGAACATGCCCTCGGCATCCTCCGGACTCTCGACCTCGAACTCGATGGGACGGGTCGAGGCCAACCCGTCGGTATCGAACGCCGCGGTGCGGGACAGCCCGAAGTCGACCCAACGTTGCCATTCCGGTCGGAAGGCATCGGTGCAGCGCATCTCCATGAAGGTTGCGAACGCCTCGTTGAGCCACAGGCCGTTCCACCATTTCATGGTGACCAGGTCGCCGAACCACATGTGGGCCAACTCGTGGTGGATCACGTCGGCCGCCCGTTGCAGTTCGGGTTGGGTGGCCGTCGAGGGGTCGATCAACAGCAGCGCCTCTCGGAAGGTGATGCAGCCCAGGTTCTCCATGGCGCCGAAGGCGAAGTCCGGGATGGCCACCATGTCGACCTTGTCGCCCGGATACGGGATGTCGAAGTAATCGCTGAAGAACCGGAGGGCGAATGCCCCGGACTCGAGGGCGAATGCGGTCAGATCGCCCTTGCCCGGTACGTGGACGATCCTCAGAGGTATCCCATCGACATCGATCGGATCGGTCATCTCGAGCGGGCCGGCGACGAAGGCGACCAGATAGGTGGACATCGAGATGGTGGGGGCGAAGCGAACGAGGTGGCGTCCATCGTCCAGCGGGGTACGGCTGATCTCGGAGCTGTTGGCGATGGCCCCGTGGGCGGGGTCGACGACCAGTTCGATGTCGAACGTCGCTTTGAAGATGGGCTCGTCCCAGCATGGAAAACACTTCCGGGCATGCGTTGCCTCGAACTGGGTGGTTGCCAAGGCATGCTCGGTCCCGTCTTCGTCGGTGAAACGACTCAGGTAGAAGCCGACCAGTTGGTCGTTGAAGCGGCCTTCGAACGTCACCTCGAGCTCGACCTGACCGGGAATGAACGTCCCGATCACGGTCATCCGTTCGGTCTCGGCGTCGATCGAGACCTCGTGAGAAACCCCATCGACCAACGCCGAGGCAATGGTCAGATCGTCGTTGTTGAGCACGATCTCATTCGTTGCGGCGTGGATCTCGATCGAGATGCTCACCTGACCGGAGAACGTCTCGTTCACCAGATCGGGCTCGAGTCGCAGCCGGTACGCCACGGGTGTCACGGTGGAAGGAAGTCGATAGGGGTTGTCGATCGCCATCTCGCCCACGGTAGCGGCCACCGGGTACCGTCTATCGAAGTGGAAAATCAGGTAGCGCGAGAAGCTCAGGATTCGGTCGACGTGGTGGGCGTCGGCAATGCAATCGTCGATGTGATCACCCAGGCCGACGACGATTTCGTCTCCGAACAAGGCCTGGTGAAGGGGTCGATGACGCTCATCGAGGACGATCGTGCCCATCAACTCTATGACTTGATGGGGCCGGGAATCGAGGCCTCGGGCGGGTCGGCGGCCAACACCATGGCCGGTGTCGCCAGCTTCGGCGGGACGTCGTCCTACATCGGCAAGGTCAGCTCGGACGTGCTGGGCACGGTGTTTGCCCACGACATGCGAGCCATCGGTGTGAACTTCGATGTCGCGGCGGCCAGCGAAGGCCCGGCCACCGCCCGCTGTCTCATCCTGGTCACCCCCGATGCCGAGCGAACGATGAGCACCTATCTCGGGATCTCCTCGTTCCTCGAGCCCGATGACGTGGACGCCGCGACCGTCGAGGCCGGCCGGCTGCTGTTCTGCGAGGGCTATCTGTGGGACGTCGAGTCCGCAAAGCAGGCCATTCGTCACGCCATGGATCTGGCCCGGGCCGCCGGTCGGCGGTCATCGTTGACCTTGTCCGACACCTTCTGCGTGGAACGACACCATGCGGAGTTCCGCGATCTTGTTGCCGGCCGGGTCGATGTGTTGTTTGCCAACGATGCCGAACTGGCCGCCCTCTATGGGACCACCGATCTCGATGCCGGTTTGGCCGCCGTCGGCGCCGATGTGGAACTGGCCTGCGTCACCCTGGGCGAGCGGGGTTCGGTCCTGGTGCAGCAATCCGACATCATCGAGGTGCCGCCGGTTCTCGTCGACCGCGTGGTCGACACCACCGGCGCCGGCGACCAGTAC
>CALACD010000130.1 GCA_937890445.1 uncultured Acidimicrobiia bacterium
CGAGCGAACCGTCCGCCGCGACGATGCGCGAACCCCAGCGCTCGACCATGGCCTCGAACACGGGTTGCCCGGGCTCCTGGAGCTGCCGTACCAGACGATCGGAGTCGATGATCACGGCCCCTCGGGCCGCCAGCCGATCCGAAACCGACGACTTCCCCGAGCCGATACCACCAGTCAGTGCCACGAGACGCATGGGCCAAAAGATAACCCCATGAGCCGCGGTACCCGAATCGAGTGGTTCCGATAGCTCAACTCTCGGTCCCAGACGCCGAACGAATAGAGCCAGCGGCAAACCGCCGACGTCGAGGTCCCTCCCCGACATCTCGACGATTCGTCGTTCGCACCCTCCTGCCATGACCAACATCCTCTCTCCCCCTTCGGCACCGAGCCGACCGACCGCCGAGCCTTCGCCGGACCCTCTCGACCGTCTCCGCGGTGCCGGAGGTCAACGTTCTGGCGACAGTTCCACTTCTTGGGCGGTGCTGGGTGGAGGTACGGACCGGTTGGTTCCGTTCCGGCCCGTGATCCTGGCCGTGCGATGGGCAACCACCATTGCGTCCGTCGCGCTTGCGGCTCAGGCCTTCCTCGAACCCGACCTCACCGTGGTTCCCTGGGTGGCGGCCGTCGTCGCCAACACCGTGATCCGGACCGTCAACCCGCTCGAGTACAACGGCAGCACTCGGGGACTACTCAATCTGCTGATCGAGATCGGGCTCCATGTGCTCGCCCTCACTGCCACCGGCTTCTGGAACTCTCCCCTGGTGTTCTCCCTGGTCAACGCCGTGATCCTGGCCGGTTTTGCTCGGGGATTCGGTTTCGCACTCCGGATAGGAGCTGCTTCTGCGGTCGCGGTGTCCCTGCCCGGGCTCGATCTGGCCGGGTGGACGACCGAGGCCTTCACCGAAGCCGGACAATGGAGCACCGTGCTCCTGCTCGTCGGGGTCATCGCCGGGTACGCCCGACGCATCTCGGGCGAAGCGACTCGGCAACATTCCATCGCGCTCAATCGTCTCAACCGCCTGGCTGACGCCAATGCGTTGCTCTTCAATCTGCATCGCATCGCCCAGACCCTGCCGGCCTCTCTCGACCAGAACGAAGTCCTCGAGTCGACGATCACCCGTCTGCGGGGGCTCATCCGCTTCGATGCTGCGTGCATTCTCACCATCGACGAATCCGACGGCAGCTGGGTGGTCGCTCGACGGCAGGCCATGAGCATCGGCCAACTGATGGACTACAGCGAGCTGCCCGATCCAGCCCGGGCCGCGGTGGAGAACCGCGATGTCGAACTCTGCCCCGACCTTTCCGTCGACGGCCCCGGTTTCAACACCGGTTCCCAGTCCGGTGTCTACGCGCCGCTGCTGGCCCGGGGTGCGCTGATCGGCGTGCTGTGCATCGAAGGACGCGACCTCGGCCAGTTCAAGGACCGGGACCGACAAGTGATGCAGAGCTTCGTCGAACCCGTGGCCCTGGCCATCGACAATGCTCGCTGGTTCGCTCGTCTTCGCACGGTGGGTGCGGACGAGGAACGAACGCGGATCGCCCGCGATCTCCACGACCGCATCGGCCAATCGCTGGCCTATCTCGGCTTCGAGCTCGATCGCATCGTCCGTCAGGACGAACAGGAGCTCCCCATCGGGGAGAGCCTGCACAATCTCCGACGGGATCTGCGCAGCGTGACGGGAGAGGTGCGCGACACCCTCTATGACCTGCGCACCGATGTCGGAAACGACAAAGACTTCGCAGCAACCATCGAGGAGTTCGCCGGCCGCGTGGCTGAACGAAGCGAACTCCTCATCGAGCTCGATTGTGATGAGGGCGCACGCCTCCCGATCCTCCAGGAACGAGAGATGTGGCGCATCGCCCAAGAGGCACTCATCAACATCGAACGCCATGCCAACGCGCAAGAGGTCAGCGTGACATGGCGTTGCAACGGAGCCGACGCGGCCCTCGAGATCGTCGATGACGGCATCGGGTTCCCTGTCGGAAAAGCCGGACGTCAGGACTCCTACGGGATTCTCGGCATGCGGGAACGGGCGTCGAGCATCGGCGCCACGTTGGAGTTGATCTCATCGCCAGGAGAAGGGACAAAAGTACGGTGCTTCCTCGCACAAGGGTGATGCCTCCCGGCATCCAATCTCATTCAACCGGTCGCTTCGGTCAACCGGCCGCCACTCCGTCGGGTCACCCGAACGGTGGCCCATCGACCATCCGGTTGATGCTGGCCGATGACCACCGCATGCTCCGAGAGGGGCTTCGCCGATCAATGGCCGAGCGTGGTTTCAACATCGTGGGCGAAGCCCGCGATGGTGCCGAAGCCGTCGAACTGGCAGCTGCATTGCGCCCCGAGATCATTCTCATGGACGTGACGATGCCCGAGATCGACGGCGTCGAGGCCACCCGTCAGATCAAGGCTCGGCAACCCGAGATACGCATCATCATGCTCACCATGCACGCCGATCAGGACGTGCTGGCCGAGGCCATTCGAGCCGGCGCCAACGGCTATCTGGTGAAGGATTGCTCGACCGACGAGATCGCCGCTGCGATCGAGACCGTCGCAGGCGGCGAAACGGCCCTGTCCCCCCGGTTGGCCGTCTCCATGCTCGCTGAGGTCCGACGACAGGATGGCCATGCCGAAGCGGATCGTGTCATCACGAGGCGAGAAGAGGAGGTGCTCCAACTCATCGCCGATGGCTGTTCCACACCGGAGGTCGCCGAACAGCTGTACATCAGCCAGAAGACCGTCAAGAACCATCTGGCATCCATCTACCAGAAGCTCGATGCCCGAGATCGAACCCAGGCCGTGCTCGCAGCGGTGCGGATGGGCATCGTGACCCTTGATTGATTCTTGAGATTGGGTCGAGCGACCTATCCAGCTCGTGCCGCCGCATTCCGATCAAGAAGTATCAGCCCAATTCCGGGACCGAGTAACAAACCACGGAGAATCTCCAGTGCTTCACTACAACTTCATCGCCGCTTGGATGCGGGCCCAGGCCAAGACCGAGCGAGGCGCCAGCCTCGTCGAGTACGCCCTGCTCGTCGCTCTGATCGCCGTCGTCTGCATCGCAGCCGTCACCCTGCTGGGCCGCTCGGCTTCCGGCAAGTTCAGCAGCGTCAACTCCTCGATCACCAACAGCTGATCACCCCCGGCCAAGGCCGGAGGGGCGTATCAATGTTGGCCTTCGAGTTCGCCGCAGCCTGGTTGCGTACGACTCCGAAGTCGGAGCGAGGTGCCAGTCTCGTGGAGTACGCACTCCTCGTGGCTCTCCTTGCCATCGTCTGCATTGCCGCTGTCAACTTGCTCGGCAAGACGACATCGTCGGAGTTCAGCCAGATCAACAGCGGTATCACTCAATAGCACGACGTCCGAAGCGTCGGAACGACGGGACGGGGGCCTCCGGGCTCCCGTCTCGTCGCGTCACGAGTCCGGCTCGCCCGGCTGCCTCACTGGAAGCGGGGCATGACCTTCTCGGCGAACAGCTCGATGCTGGGATGCAACTGATCGGGGCCATGAATGCCCTGCGGGATGAGCAGCATGATCTCGTTGATGGGAACGATCTCCAGGGCGGCCTCGATCTGTCGGGTGATGGTGTCCGGGCTTCCCACCAACAACCGAGCCATTGGCTGGCCGAACGGGACCGACCATTGGTCGAAGAACCAGGTGGCGTCCTCCAGCTGGGCCGTTGCCGCGGCATCCGACTCGGCGCAGATCATGAAGCCTCCCCAGCAAGCCTGCTCCCCCGGAACCACGGTCCGACCGTACTGGGCCGCAGTCTCGTCGTAGGCCGACCAGATGGCCCGCAACAGATCAGGACCGCCGCCGAGCACGATCGACTTGCCGCCGTAGCGACCCCAGAAGCCGGCGGTTCGGGCCGAACCGGTGAATCCGGAGTAGATCTTGGGATGGGGCGACTGGAACGGGCGAGGGGCGATACCGGTTTCGGTCACGTTCATGTCGTCGTCGATGCCCAGTCCGTACCGGCTGTACACCTCGTGGGGGTGCGGGTTCTTCTCCAGGTTGGGGAAGGTCCAGAAGTCACCCTCGTAGCGAAACGATTCGTTCGACAACGCGGTGTAGACGATGTCGACGTACTCCTCGAAGTAGCTGCGGTTCAGATCGTCCTCCGCGGTGTTCTTGTTCCACGGCCCGACCGGTCCGATGTCGTCCATCAATTTGAAGTTGTCGACCCAACGAGCCTGGTAGCCCCGCACCAACCCGACCGAGAAGCGCCCCCGATGCATGTGATCGAGGGTGGCGATGTTCTCGGCCACCCGCAGAGGGTTGTGGGTGGTCGACACGAAGCCGCAGGTCAGAATGTTCATTCGCTCACGGAACTGACCCAGGTACATCGACATCGCCATCGGATCGTTGATGATCTCGAACCCTTCGACCTGGAGATGGTGTTCGGGGTGGCCGAAGCTCGAATAGCCGGCGGCATCGGCGGTTCGAACCAGCTCGGCCAACTCGCCCAGCATGCGCTGGTACAGGTCGTTGCGAAGGCCGGCTCGGCCCGCCTCGAGCTCGTGGCGCCGTCCGATGGTCCCGTAGACAAAGAGATCGAAATCCATGTCCTGAGCATGACACGGCCACCGATCTCCGACGAAACGGCGGTGGCCCACGCGTCGCTTCTCCGACTCGTCTCTCACCCGGACGATCAGATCAGGAGCAGGGCCAGATCAGGAGCAGGGCCAGATCAGGGAGAAGCGAGGCACCGGTCGGCGATCGAGGACTCGACCCGGCACGCCACCAACCACTCGGTGACCGGTTCGTTCCCGTCGGCGGACACCGCATCATCGCTCGAACCGCCGGGGTCGACCTCGACGATCACCCACTCGGGTGCGTCGTCGAGCCAGGCCTCCAAGCCGCCACCGGCCTGCCACAAGACGATGTTGACCTCGTTGCGGTCCAGGACGTCCCGATAGTCGCCACCGAAGATCATCACGTCATGGTCGTCGAGGACATCGAGCGGGTAGAAGTCGAACCGGTCATCCACGAAGACCCGGGCTCGGTCGCCGAACCTCAGCTCCAGGTAGTTGCCAACCGTGTCCTTCTGCATGATGTTCACGTCGGGCTGGGCCACCAGGTCCCGCTCGGCCAACCAGTCGACCTCGGCCACGGGATAGGTCCGCAGGTCGTAGGTCCCTTCGACGACGGCCGAGGTCGCGACCACGACGCCGAGCAGCAACGATGCGCCGAACACGGCATTGGGCAGCATCCCGCGCATCTTGGCGTCGATCGAGAAGTTGGTCTCGGCGAACGAAGGGGCCAGTGCCCAGACCAGAACGGCCACCGTGAGTGGCAGATTGCGGTAGGCCATCAGCGCCGCCATGACGAACACGATGGCCGGCACCAGGCAACGCCAGCGAGCGCCTCGACGAGCCGCAACGATCAGCAACAGCGCCATGCCGACGAATGCCCACTCCGATGGCGACTCGAAACGAGGCGCCATCCATTCCCGAACGTCCTCGAGCGCTTCGCTTCGGCTCAGCAACTGGACCGGGAACCACAGGAGAGACGGTCCCAGTGGGTTGAGACCACCCAGCAGGATGCCCGCCGTGACCCAACCGAACACGCTGAGCTCATGACCGGGTCGAGCAGCCCAGATGGACGAGATCGAACGCCACCAGTCCGGCCTCACCGCCACCGTGTCGATGAAGTGACCCAAGCCGACGACGGCCACCAGCACGAGGGCGATCGGGAACGAACCGTGGGTCTGGACCCAGATCCACATCGTCGGCACGAGAACCCACTGCGGGATGTCGTGGCGCAGCGCGTGGAGCACGAGGGCGAAGCCCAACAACCCGAACAGCAGCGGTCGAGGCGTCCACACTTCGGCGCCCACGATCACGGCGGCCCCGACCAATCCGACGCGAGGCAACAGTTGACGACACGAGTCGGCCAATCGCCACAACGACGCAACGATGGCCGCCCCGAGGAGGCCGTTCATCACCCGAAGGGTCCAATCGCCGAGCACTTCCTGACCGGCGACATAGAGCCAACTGGCCAGCCAACTCTGCACCGTCACGGGCTCGCCCACTGCAGAGTACGAGTAGGGGTCGACGCGGGGAATCCCGGCCCCCTGCCACATCATCCGGCCGTTGGCCACGTGGGTCAGGATGCTGTTGTCGGAGATTGCCCGGCTCCCGATCAGAAAGCCGAGCACCGCCAACAGGAGACCAACGGCGGTGGCCAGAGTGATCGGACCACCCGGGGCAGGTGGGGTGCCGACGTCGGACCGAGATGTCACGCTGGCTCGGCGTCCGGCGGTCCGGCCCAGTACGGAGGTCATGCATGCCCCATCGGCACGTCGACCAAAAGCGTGAGGGTCAGCGCCGATGAACGGCGCTGACCCTCAGGGGATGTCGAGCTTCAGCGGAGCGGCCGGGCCGTCCACCGTTGCCAGCAGGGTGCTGAAATTCTTCTGATTGGTGCTCGCGTTCTGGGTCGGGATGGAAA
>CALACD010000131.1 GCA_937890445.1 uncultured Acidimicrobiia bacterium
TCGCCGAGGCATCCAATCGTGTAGACGAGGGGGTCGATCGACGGATGGGTGACCGTGATCTCGATCGTCCCGATGGCGGCATCGGAGCCATCTGCTCCATCACCGGCATCGATGGATGTCTCGCTCTGCCCGCACCCGCCGACGACGAACAGGCCGAACACGATGAGGGATGTGGTGAACATGGTTGTCTTCATGCGGCCTGAGACGACGACAACGGTGGTCTGGTTCCCCGGATCCGGGCATTCCGTCTCCGTTCGATCTTGCTGACGAGCCCTCAATCGGGCCGGGTGAGATCCCGCCACCGCACCGGCGAGATGCCGGCACTGGACAAACGTTCGCTCAACCGATCCACCCCACGTAGTTCGTGGGCGTCGCCTCGAGAGATCGCCGCCACCACCGACCGAGCAGGGCAGTGGGACGGGTCAGACGGCGCCCCGGAAAGATGTCCTGCACGCTACGTACCGTGCTGATGCCGAACCGAGGGTGAACCGTGGGGAGCACCGCTGCCACCACCGGGAACTTGTGCATTGCGCACCAGGCCACGCTCGAGACAGTCGATGGTGGGAGCGAAGGCATGGCGAAATGCCCAAGGTGACCTCCGATCGCCAGCTCTGGGTGCGTCGACCGGACCGCAGGTTGTGGGCTGGGGCCGAAAACCGACTGCTCGTGCTCGGCCGTTCCGACACCCAGGTCGTGTTGGCAATCGAGCGGTCCCAGCAGTTCAGCGGTTCGATTTCCCGGTTGACCGCTGATCTGACCAGCACCATCGACCTCACCCTCGATTGAGGGGCGAGTATTCGGTTGTGAGCGCTGATCAGGGGGAACGCAGAGTTCGTGAAGATCAAGCGCTACTGCTCGACGGTGATCGTCGCCTCGAATGCAACAGTGCCCACGCACCCCCTGGAGTGTGAAGTTGGTGGCTGAGTGACGCGAAACGCGCATTCACGCTCTCGGCCATCAGCGAGTCTGACTCAGGCGCTCGGCGCTAGGAGTGGCACCGTCGGGAAGTAGGTGCGATAGCGGCTGACGTCCCTGGTGAGAAGTTGCCGTTCGGCAACAGCCGCGTGCGCGCCGATGAAGAAGTCAGGAAGCGTTGTCGTCTTCGTGCCCTGGTTCCGTCTGTAGTCCAGAAACGCCTTACCGGCGAGGAACGCTGCGGCCCACGGAATGGGCTCGCGCCGGTAGTCCTTATGTGGAAGTGCATCCTCGAGGGCCTCGATCGTTGAGAACCTGATGGACACTTCCGAATAGATGACTGGGTTGATGTAGAGCGGACCGGTTTCAGCCGCCTCCGAGAGCGCCGTGGTCGACCATTCCTGCCAGACCGGATCTTCGGTCATGATGTCCAACAACACGTTGCTGTCAACCAGGGTCCCATACGCCATTTCACGATTCCCGAGTGAGCGCCATGATCTCGCTGGTCGTCATCGCGACGTCGCCGCGACCTCGAAGCCGTTCGGCAAGCTGGCGGCCTCTGGTCGGACGGCCGCTGGCCTTCCGCACCACGATGGTGTCGTTGTCGCGTTCGAACTCGACCTCGGTGCCCGCCCCGATGCCGAGTGCGTCACGGATGTCCTTCGGGATAGTGATCTGGCCCTTCTCGGTTACCTTCATGGTAGGAATTCTACCAGTAGCACTCTTACCCTTCCCGCCGGAGTGACAGTTGCCAGGGAAAGCGTCGCTTTGGCACCCTCGATCTCGTGAAGCACAAGAGCATCGTGGATCCACATCGCGCTCGGCGCCGTCACGCTCCCGAACCGGAGCCCTTGACCCGAACGTAGATCGAGGCCACGACGACAAGGACTACGACAATCATGAGCAAGCGGAACAGGAATCGCACCGCCCCCAACACCCAACCGAAGATCAGCCAGACCGCGATCGCTGCGACCAGCCATGCCATCAGGGTCATTGCCGTCCGTTGCATACCGCGACACTAGATGGTCCGACCGAGCACGGCCGGTCGGCGCCGGTCAGGGCATCGGGCCGCATCTCGGTGGCGGCCGAACACCCATCGGACCAGAACCCGTCTGGGCCGACGCCTCAGACCGGGAGCCCGGCCAGGGCGTCGTCGCAGACGTGACCGT
>CALACD010000132.1 GCA_937890445.1 uncultured Acidimicrobiia bacterium
TGCCACATCATCGGCGAAGAGATCCCGGGCTGCGAGGTCGTCATCGGCGAACAGGGCGGCGACACCCGCAACTACCGGGTCGACTTCACCAAGATCAACTCGAAACTCCCGGGCTTCTCCTGCGACTGGGAGGTGCGATCGGGCGTGGTCGAGCTGAAAGAGATCCTCGACATGATCGGTTTCGAGCCCTCGATGCTCCACAGCCGCAACCACCGTCGCCTCAAGCAGATCCAGCATCTGATGAACACCGGGCAGATCGACAACCAGTTCTTCTGGAAGGCCTGAGATGCAGTTCACGCCGACCGACGTCGAAGGCTGCTTCGTCGTCGATCTGCAACCCATCACCGACGAGCGAGGCTTTTTCGCCCGGGCCTGGTGCTCGGCCGAGACCTCGGCCGTCGGGGCCGCCGACAACGTGGCGCAGGTCAACATGAGCCGTTCGGCCGTCGCCGGCATGATCCGTGGCCTCCACTGGCAGGTCGATCCCCACGGCGAGGCGAAGTTCGTGCGTTGCATCGCCGGGCGGATCTTCGACGTGTGCGTCGACATGCGGCCCGACTCCCCGACGTACCTGCGATGGGCCGGCGTCGAGCTGACCCCACAGAATCGTCGGGCCTTCTCGGTGCCCGCCGGCTGCGCCCACGGCTACCAGGCCGTCGATGCCGACAGCGAAGTGATCTACCTGGTGTCCACGCCCTACGTGCCCGGAGCCGAGAACGGCCTGCGATGGGACGACCCGTCGATCGGGATCACCTGGCCCATCACCGAAGGCGTGGTCGTGTCCGACAAGGACGCGAACTGGCCCCTGCTCGAACGCTGAGCGTTCGAAGGCGGGCCGCTCAGCTTCCGGTGCCGCGCACGCAGAAGACGATCGTGCGGCCCAACAGCATCAGGTCCGTACGCAGGCTCTGGCGCAACACATAGTCCAGATCCAACGCCAGACCGTCGGTCAACCGGCCCGACTCTCGTAGCTCCGACAACTGGAACGGACCCGTCATGCCGGCCTTCACCTGATGCCGGGGGTGGTCCACGAACGCCGGGGTGGCCACCGACACCATTTCCGGTCGGGGGCCGACCAGGGCCATGTCACCCCGTACCACGTTGAACAACTGGGGCAGCTCGTCCAGGCTGTACTTGCGGAGGATCCGGCCGAGCGCGGTGTGGCGGGGATCGCTGTCGGACTTGTGGCACTCCCGACGGTCCGCACCATCGAAGTCGTCGGCGTGGATCCGTCGATCCGGTTCCATCGTCCGGAACTTCAGGCAGGTGAAGGCCCGGCCGTCCTGGGTCAATCGTTCCTGGCGGAAGATCACGGTCCTGCCCTGCGTCAGTCGAACCGCGAGCGCCACCGACAACATCACCGGCGACAGCACGATGAGGACGGGCACACCGACGACCAGGTCGAGGCAGCGTTGCCCGAAACGCCGGTAGGCACTGCTCGTCACTCGGCCGCGGACGACACGAACACCTCGGTCGTCGGCCGCCGAACCGTCGAGGTCGGGTTGGGTGAGTAGATCGCTCAAGGTTCTCCGAGAGTTCGCCGCAGGACAATCCGAATGGTGTGCTCTCGCCGACCGAAAGTCCAGGTGAACGCCCTGATTGGGTGCATTTCCCCAACCGGCGGCAGGTCGATGTCCATGCCCCGGACGGCGCTGTGGACAACTGCCCAGGCCGAAGTGCAGAAGGTTAATTAGTGTCGGTTCGGCTCGGGACCGGATTGTCGATTCCGGGTACACCTCCAGAGGAGCGATACGTTGATCTTTCACGAGACGAAGTTGGACGGAGCGTTCGTCATCGAGCCCAAGCGGCGAGAGGACAATCGGGGCTCCTTCGCCCGCATCTACTGCACCGAGCAATTCGGCGAGCGAGGGCTCGATGCCGACATGGTCCAGGGGAACATCTCGTCCACCACGAACGCCGGAACACTGCGCGGCATGCATTATCAGGTGCCGCCCATGATGGAAGCGAAGTACATCCGCTGCCTCCGGGGGGCCGTCTACGACGTGATCGTCGACCTTCGCCCCTGGTCGCCGTCGTATCTGCAGCATTTCGGCGTCGAGCTGACCCAGGACAACCGGCTGGGCATCTACGTGCCTCCGCTGTTCGCCCACGGCCATCAGGCACTGGCCGACGACGTCGAGATCACCTACCTGGTCAGCAAGGCGTACACGCCGGGCCTGGAACGAGGCATTCGTTTCGACGATCCGATGTTCGCCATCGACTGGCCGCTCCCCATCGGCGAGATGAGCGAGAAGGACCTGGAGTGGCAGGCCTTCGACCCCGTGACCGCAGGATGCGAAATGCAGTCGGCGGCTCCACAGGGGTTCGTGTCGCAACGATGATCATCGTCGATCGAGCGTTGCAGCACCGGGCCGACCGGGACAACCCGATCCGGGTTGCCGTCATCGGCGCCGGCTTCATGGCTCGAGGACTCGTGAATCAGGTTCGCCACTCGGTGCCCGGCATGGACATCTCGGTCGTGGTGGCGCGCCGACCGGATCAGGCTCGAGCCGCGTACGCCTATGCGGGGGCCGACGAGGTGGCGATGGTCTCCACCACGGCCCAACTCGACGCCGCGATCGCCGCCGGACGGCCCGCCGTCACCGACGACCACTCGATCGTGGCCCGGTCCGGAGCCATCGACGCCGTGGTCGAAGCCACCGGAGCCGTCCAATACGGGGCCGAGGTCACCCTGGACATGGTGCAAGCCGGCAAGCACGTCATCCTGATGAACGCCGAGGTGGACGGCACCATCGGCTCGATCCTGCGCTATCACGCCGACTCGGCCGGGGTCGTGCTGTCCGGTTGCGACGGCGACCAGCCCGGCGTCCAAGCCAACCTGTTGCGCTTCGTGCAGAGCATCGGGCTGACCCCGCTCGTGGCCGGCAACATCAAAGGACTCCAGGACCGGTTCCGGAACCCCACCACCCAGGAAGGATTCGCCCAGCAGTGGGGCCAGAACGTGCAGATGGTCACCAGTTTCGCCGACGGCACCAAGATCAGTTTCGAACAGGCCATCGTGGCCAACGCCTTCGGCTTCGATGTGCCCAGCCGGGGCATGCACGGCTTCGACTGGAACGGCCACATCGACGACGCCACCGAGCTCTACGACCTCGACCAGCTCCGGGCATCGGGCCCCATCGTCGACTACGTGGTCGGTGCACAACCGGGCCCCGGTGTCTACGTGTTCGCGACCCACGACGATCCCAAACAGCAGCACTACCTCAAGCTGTACAAGCTGGGGGAGGGGCCGCTCTACTCGTTCTACACGCCCTACCAC
>CALACD010000133.1 GCA_937890445.1 uncultured Acidimicrobiia bacterium
AGCACGACAAGCGCCAGGGCCAGACCGGCGCGTGGATTCCCGCCCTGGAGTACGACCAGTCGTGTGGGCAAGGTGTCCTTCAGCAACAACGACGCAAAGGCGAACTCGCCGAGGACGGTGGCCCCAGTCAGTGCTGCGACGGCCAGAAGCGACGCAGTCAGATTCGGCAGCAACACCGATCGGACGAACGTCGGCCCGCTTGCCCCGATGCTCGTGCTTGCCTCGTAGAGGGTTCGAACATTGATTGCCCGCAGCCCGGCGTCGATGGCCCGATAGCTGAACGGCATCGCCCACAAGGTGTAGAAGGGCACGAGGCTGTAAGGCGAGGAGAGAAAGCCGGGGAACGTCTCTCGGAACGTGCCTGCCACCCCGACCACCAACGCGATTGGCGGCACGACCCACGGCGTCAAGGTGATGATGGTGATCAGCGACCGCAGGTGAGGGGCTCTGATCTCGACGAACGCCGCAACCGGCAACAGCAGGACGAAGGTCAAGACGATGGCCACAACGGCGAGCGTGAGACTCAACAGGGCGGTTCGGAGTGTCGCGCCGTCGCGGAGGATCTCCCCCAACGGTCCGAATGACCACCCGCTGAACAAGTTGTCGCCCGACAGCAGGGCGACGGGCACCTGTTGCAGTGCGAAACGCGCCATCGCCAGGAGCGGAACGAAGAAGTAGACGCCAAGCAACGTGAGTACGACGGTCCTGGTCACCCGAGCGACCCGGCGCCTCATCGATTGGCCCATCGGCTGGTGCGGCGTTGCAGTGCCGAGATCATGAGCAAGGACGCCACAAGAATGGCGATCGTCCACGCGACGAGGGCGTAGCCGAGGTCTTCCTCTCCGGAGATCACGTTGCCCTGGAGGACGAACCGAATCTGCAGTGGAACGAGCTGGCCTGCGCCGGAACTCAGGGCGTAGGCCGTTGCGTACGCCGAGAAGGAATTCACGAAGAGCAGGACGAGGCCAGCCAGGAACGACGGCAGCAGGAGCGGGAGACCAACGTGACGCCAGAACTGCCAGCTCGTTGCCCCCATCGACGCTGCTGCTTCCTCCCACGTCGGTCGGATTCCCTCGATCGCCGGGCTCATCACCAGAAACATCAGGGGGATCTGGAAGTAGAGATACACGAGCACCCATCCGGAGAAGCCCGTGACGGTGAAGCCCGTCGCCAACAAGTCCAAGCCGATCTCGTTGAGAATCCTGGTGACCAGACCTTGCGTGCCCAGGGCGGCGACGAAGGCGAAAGCAAGCGGAATTCCGCCGAGCTGCGAGGCGACCGCCGCCCACCCATCGATCAAGCTCCGTAACCAGACGGGGCGGGTCAGATGGCGGAGCTGGAGGGCGACAGCCAAACCGATCATCCCGCCCAGAATCGAGCTGAGAAGCGACAACTTCATCGAGAGCATGAACGAGGACCGGTAGGGCCCACTGATTGCTCGGCTCATGCCCGACAGGCTGAAGTGCCCGCCGGGGGTGAACGCTCGAACCAGCACGAGCACCGTCGGCCATCCCAGGAAGACGGCGAAGTACAGCGCAAAGGGCGCAAGAATCGCCGGGCTTCCAGGGAAGCGACGTCGAACGCTCATCAGTCGGCGACCATCGGGCCCCAGTTGTCGGTCAGTGCGGTCTTGGCCGCATCGACCTGTTCGGCGCTGGGGAACGAGATCGCATTGATGATCTCCGGCGATGGCAGGTTGGCTGCCAATTCCTCGGAGACGAGGCCGGCATCGAGGAGCGATGCATACCGGGCCGGCAGCGCGCCGCCTTCGAGGTAGCCGAGGGCACCGTCATCGCTGAGGATGTGCTCGATCCACAGACGGGCCGCGCACGGGTGCGAGGCCTCGGACACGACGGCTTGGGCGTAGTAGCCGCCGTACACACCGTCGGAGGGGACGACGACCTGCATGTCGAAACCGGCCGCCGCCAACTCTGGCACGAGGGCCGGGAAGTTGTACGTCCAGTCGATGGCGATCGGAACCTCGCCCGAGATGAGTGTGGCCGGGCTCACGTCAACGACCTGGAGGTTGCCGCTGTCCTTGAGTCCGGCGAAATACTCGATGCCCGGCATGATGTCGTCGAAGGATCCACCATTTGCAACCGACGCCGCCATCACCGCAGCGAACGCGGCGCCGGCCTCTCGGGGATCGCCATTCAGGGTGACCATGCCCTGATACTCGGGCTTCTCGAGGTCGGCCCAGCTGGTCGGAACATTGTCGACCAGCGTGGCGTTCGTAGCGATCGCCATGACGCCGTAGTAGGCGGCCACCCAGTTGCCGTCGGGGTCACGCAGGCTCGCTGGGATCTCGTCATAGGTTGTCGGACGGTAGGTGTCGACCAGACCATCGTCGACCAGCTCCTGGGTGAACGAAGGACCGACGTCGACAGCCTCGGGCATGTCGGCCTGTCCCCGTAGCGTGCGGATGGCAGTGAGTTCATCGGCTGAGGACGCATCGGGGTTGGCGACCGGTGCCTCGATGCCGTACTTCTCGGTGAAGCTGGCCAGGATGCCCTCGTAGTTGGCCCAGGTCGGGGGAAGAGCAATGAGGTTGACCTTTCCGTCCTCCTTTGCCTTCACGACCAATTGCTCCAGCGACCCGTCGCCACAGTCAACGCCAGCCGACGTGGCCGCCGCGCTCACATCAGCGTCCGTAGCGGCATCGGAACCGCAGGCGGCCAGCCCGGTGACCAGTCCGAGGACAGCAAGTCCGCGGCTGAGATGAATGCGTGACATTGTCATGTCTCCTTGAGAGGGGGCGCAGATCGAGCGCCCGATCCGGAGGAAGCTAGCGACGAGTGTCTGAACGATCGGGACTGACGATCTGGCCATTGGGTGTCTGACTGGCGAAGCTTCGGTGCTCGGCGGGTACGGAACCATCCCGCTCGGCGGAACGAGCCTCAAGAAAGGGCGACGGCGAGCCGATCGAACGCCGTGGGAACAACTGGTTCGGCGCTGCACATCATGTCGACCGATGATCTGGAGATCCCGGTCACGGCCGCGTACGAGTCTCACGGCATCGAGCTCGTGACGCCCACCGCCGGGGAGGCACCCGACCGGATGGTCATGCTTCGTCCCGGTCTTGGCTGGGTGAGCCTGTTCGACGAGAGCGATGGCGCGTCGGAGATCGCCACATTGGCGCAGATCGCGGTCGCAGTCACGAGAGCCACCGACTCTGTCGCCCTGCTCACGAGCATGTGGGACAGCGACTCGTTCCAGATCGTGCTGTTCGCCCGAGGTGAGCAGGTCGACATCGTGGCCACCGAACCGACCGATGAGAGGGCTCGCTTGACGCAGCTCAGCGCCGGGGCTCGGACGCGAGTGTGGGGCGCTCTCTTTCCAACCGCGACCCAGGAGATGCTCGCCGCAGCCAACGGCCTCGACACGCCCTACATCGAACAACAGCTCGCTGCCTGGTGTGCCACTGCCGGCCTCGACCCAGCACGGACAACCGAAACCCTCGCCCAGGTTGCCTCGATTCCCGAGGTCACCATCCGAAGCGCCATCCCCGCGACCGCCACCCGGGGTCAGGACATCTCACCTCGCTTGTCCTTCTTCTCCTCGCCCGGTGACACACCTCATCTTCGAGTCTTCCCGGCTGCATGGCCGGTACCCGTCGGCGAATCCAGGTCGTTCAAATGGCTGGTCGTCAGCGCCGATGGCGGATTCGACGGCCTCGAGTGCACGCTCGAAACGGAACCGCCCGACGAGGTCGACTTCGGCGAGATCTCGCTGACTGCGTTTCCGTTCTACAACGGCCAGATCACGTCGATGACCCCGCTGGCGTCACACCGAACGCCCCTCAACAGCCAATCTTCACAAACGGTTCGGGCCGAGCCGTTCTCGGTACCCGACGTCGACCCGAGCGGCCGCAAGCAGATCGTCATCGTCATCCACCTGGATGCCACCGTGGCCGGCGACCGCCCCGTCACGATCCGGTTCGACGTGAAGCCGGATGGGTCGCGGTCACGACTGAGCCTGCCGCCGTTGCGGCTCCAGGCCCGGCGCCCGGCATGGCGTCCTCGCGGCTCGGAGACCACCGGCAACGACTCGTTGGCATCGAGCCGGAACGAAGCAGTTCTCGGCCTCGACGAACCGGCGATTCGGTCCTTTGTCGCCATCCATCGAGACCTCGGTCAGCCATTCCGCGATCAGGTACGCAACTGGTGTGAGAGCTGGCTCGACGGTCTCACATCGACCGACGACACCCTCGTGGTGGCCCACACGCAGAAGCACATGACCGCTTCGTTTCGCGTGAGCAAGAACACCAGGAACGTTGCCGCCAACACGCTGACGGGCAACAAACTCTGGCCTCGATTGTTCCGCGCCGACGACGGGTACCAAACGGTCCGGCTCACCGTGCACTCCCCCGGCTACGCCCACCCGATCGCCGGCGTGACGATCCAAGAGTCACTCAGGAACGACCCCTTGGCAACGCAGTCGTTGGTCGACGCTCTGAGCGATCTTCTCGGCATCGGGATGGCGACCCGCCCAGAGGAGATCGGCCAGCCCACGCTGGCAGTCGCTGCGTGGGTGATCGACCATTCCGACATCGACCAACTGCTCGGGACCTCGTCGGCAGCCATGCTTCGGTCCGCCACAGCATGGTGCGAAACGACAGGCCCCGTTCAGGCGTGGTCGACATCGACCTGTTGGATCCCCGAGTTCGACCTCTATGACGAGTACCGCGAGACCCTGTACGAGGAGGCGAGTGCACTCGACTGGTTCCGCTCCGGCGTCCGCGGCGGGCTCGGCACCGCTGGTTGGACCACACGCCGACTGCGCTTCGTGGCCCCTCGGATGTGGCTCGGGACCGAACTTGCCGACCGGATCGACCTCGGTGCGGTCGAGCGGGTCGCTACCGTCCACCGCTCGGCCCGCACCGTCGCCCTGTCGCTGCGCCGTGAATACGACCTCGGCGATCTCGAACATGTGCTCGGTCCGATCCTTCCCAATGGCTGACGCCGTCGGATTCAGATCAGGCCGTGGATCCACATCAGTCGGTGAATGGC
>CALACD010000134.1 GCA_937890445.1 uncultured Acidimicrobiia bacterium
CGAGCGGATCGGCTGAGGGCAGAAGTACCGGTCCAAACGCTCTGACCCGTTGGCTTCGAGCCAACGGCTCAGAGCGTTTGCCGCTGGATCGGGTTCATTGCGGCTCACATTCCGGCTCACCCAGCCGGATCAACTCGGTGACCAGGTCGTTCAGAGGGGTGGCGATGCCGTGGGCTCGGCCCAGGACGCCCACGATCTTGTTCCGGTCCCACCATTCGGTGCGCTCGCCGTTGAGGCGGTCGGTCGTGATGGACGAGCGGTGGCCCGACACCGTCTTGATCGCATTCGACAAGATTCGATCGGGAAGATCGTCGGCCAAGGTGGCACCCTCGGCCCGGGCCACGGGAAGAATCTCGCTCATGAGGGCACGGGTCACCTCGTAGCCTCCGGGGTCGGTCATCACCGACGAGTCGCGCCCGGTCAGCACCCCGACGGCGCCGAAGGCCGCGTTGATCAGGAGTTTGGTCCACAGTGCCGTGGGCCAGTCGTCGGTCAGGGTCACACGTAGGAAGGACCCGGCGAAGAGGTCTGCGATGCGGTCGGCGGCAGCGCTTCGCTCGAACGTGAGCTCCGTGCGTCCACCCACCGTGATGCGGCCCGGGGCATCGCGTCGAACGGGGAGATTGAGGACGACGGGCACCAGTTCGGCCCGATCATCGACGAACGGGCGCACGTTCTCGCGGTGTCGAACACCGTTCTGGGCAATGACGACCAGCGTGCCGGGGACACAGGTCGCAGCCAGCGCCTCGGCGGCTCCCTCGGTCTGCGTGGTCTTGGTGGCCAGGACGACGACATCGGCCGCTGCGAGGCGTGATGGTTCGCAGACCACCTCGACGTCGGCCGCCACCACTGCCTCTCCGACGGTCACCTCGAGTCGGTCGAAGGGGGTGCGGGCGGCGATCACGGGTCGACGGCCGGCGTCCAGGAGCGCCCCGGCCAACGCTCCCCCGATGGCTCCGGGTCCGATCACGACGATCTTGGGTTCGCTCACGTCGTCAGCCTTGCATACTGTCGACGGATGGACTTCAACATCCCCGCGGATATTCAGGCACTGCTCGCCCAACTCGATCAGTTCATCCTCGACGAGATCAAGCCGCTCGAGCGGGAGAACGACAACATTCGTTTCTTCGATCATCGCCGGGAGGACAGCCGAACCGACTGGGATCGCAACGGCTGGCCCAACGAGGAGTGGGAGGACCTCCTGCGGGAGATGAAGCGCCGAGCCGACGCTGCCGGCTTCCTTCGGTACGGGCTACCGAAACGTTTCGGTGGGCAGGACGGAAGCAACCTGGCGATGGCCATCATTCGCGAGCATCTCGCCACCAAGGGTCTGGGTCTGCACAACGATCTCCAGAACGAGAGCTCGATCGTGGGCAACTTCCCCACGGTGCTGATGATGGAGAAGTACGGCTCGGCCGAGCAGCAGGAGTATTGGATCCCCAAGATGCTGGAAGGTACGGCTCGTATCGGATTCGGATTGACCGAACCGATGTTCGGGACCGACGCCACTCGCATGGAGACCACGGCCTACCGCGATGGTGACGAGTGGGTGATCAACGGAGCCAAGCGGTGGAACACCGGTATGCATGCCGCCACCCACGACTACATTTTCGCCCGCACGTCGGGCAGGCCGGGGGAGGCACAGGGCATCACGTCGTTCATCGTTCCGGTCGACACCCCGGGTTTCGTGGTCGAGTTCATGTGGTGGACCTACAACATGCCGACTGATCACGCCGAGGTGACCCTGACCGATGTGCGGGTGTCCGATGCCGACATCCTCGGCACCGAAGGACACGGGCTCGACACCGCCCAACTCTTCGTGCACGAGAATCGCATTCGGCAGGCTGCGTCGAGCCTGGGCGCAGCCCAGTACTGCATCAACGAAGCGGTGAAGTACTCCCGCGAACGCATGATCCACGATCGGCCCCTGTCGGCCAACCAAGCCATCCAGTGGCCGCTGATCGAACTCCACACCGAAGCGGCCATGCTCCGCGAACTCATCCGGAAGACAGCGTGGCAGATGGATCAGGTCGATCTGGCCAGTGAACTCTCGGACAAGGTTGCCATGTGCAACTACCGGGCCAACCGGCTGGTGGGCGAGGCCGCCGATCGGGCCATCCAGACCCATGGCGGCATCGGCTACAGTCGTCATCTGCCCTTCGAACACATCTTCCGTCACCACCGCCGCTACCGCATCACCGAGGGCGCCGAGGAGATGCAGATGCGGCGGGTGGGACAACACCTCTTCGGCTACGGCACCAACAACGAGATGTTCGAGACACCATCGTTCGCCAGCCGATTCAATTCCGTCCAACGAGGAGGACCTGCATCATGGCTGGACTGACATCTGACCACGCGTCGGCCGAAACCCTGCGTCACGCACTGGAGGACGCGTCGATTCCGACTCTGCTGATGGTGCTCGTGCACCTCACCGGCGATCGCAGCTGGATCGAGGCGCCCTATCAACCCGAACGCAACCCGCTGTTGTACGCAGAGGAAGACGGCGGCTTCTCCCCCGAACTGCAGGCCGAGGTCCGCGAGGCCGCATTCGTCGCACTCTCGCAATTGGAGCCCGGAACGTGGGACGAGGCAGCGGCGCTTGCTGTTCCCAGTCGTGAACTGATGGTCGACATGATGTCGGTCTGCATGGGTGAGCCCATTCCCGATGAGTACGCCGACCTGATGTTCGAGGAACTCGGATTCGTGCCCCGCGATCCTCGGATCGATGTCGACCCGGGCGATCTCGAGGTGCTGATCGTGGGGGCAGGGATGTCGGGGCTCCTGTCGGCCATCAAGCTCCAGGCCGCCGGCATCCCGTTCACCATCGTCGAGAAGAACGACACGGTGGGTGGTACCTGGTACGAGAACAGCTACCCCGGCTGTGGTGTCGACACCCCCAACCACTTCTACTCGTTCTCGTTCGAACCGAATCACGAGTGGTCCGGCTACTACTCCAAACAGGCCGAACTCCACCGGTACTTCGAAGACGTGGCCGATCGGTACGACCTGCGACGTCATGTTCGCTTCGGAACTTCGGTCGAGACGTTGGCATGGGATGCCTCGACGAACTCGTGGCAGGCATCGATCCTCGCCAGCGACGGCACCCGTGAGACCCTGCGGGCCGGGGTCGTCATCACCGCGGTCGGACAGCTGAACCGGCCGAAGCTGCCGTCGATCGAAGGGCTCGAGTCCTTCGCCGGTCCGTGGTTCCACTCCGGGCAGTGGGATCACCAGGTCGATCTGGCCGGTAAGCGAGTGGCCGTCATCGGCACCGGTGCCAGTGCCATGCAGTTCGTGCCGATCATCGCCGATCAGACCGCCGAGCTGACCGTCTTCCAGCGTTCGCCCCAGTGGGCGGTCCCCAACCCCAACTATCACCGGACCGTCACCGACGCCAAGAAGTGGCTGATCGAACACGTGCCCTTCTACGCCAAGTGGTACCGGTTCCGGCTCTTCTGGAAGTACGGCGACGGGCTCATCCCTTCGCTGCAGAAGGATCCGTCGTGGGAGAGCCCCGAACTGTCCCTCAACAAGACGAACGACAGCCATCGACGCTTCCTGACGAAGTACATCGACGAACAGATCGGCGGCGATCTCGAGCTCCGGGACAAGGTGTTGCCCACCTACCCGCCTTACGGAAAACGGATGCTGATCGACAACAACTGGTTCGCCACCATGACGCGCGATGACGTACATCTGGTGACCGATCAGGTCGATCATCTCGACGCCACGGGCGTCACCACCGACGATGGACGACACCGTGCCTTCGACGTCGTCATCTACGCCACCGGCTTCGAGAGTTTCAAACTGCTGTGGCCGATGGAGATCCAGGGAACGGCGGGCCAGAACCTGACGGAGGTCTGGGGTCCCGAGGACGCCACGGCCCATCTCGGTGTCACCGTGCCCGGGTTCCCGAACCTGTTCCTCATGTACGGGCCGAACACCAATCTGGGCCATGGCGGATCGGCCATCTTCCACGCCGAGTGTCAGATCCGCTACGTCATGAGCTGCCTCAAG
>CALACD010000135.1 GCA_937890445.1 uncultured Acidimicrobiia bacterium
TCCGCGACATGGGGTTGAGCACCGCCTCGGACCAAGACGTCCTGGCCGCAGCCGACAGAGCAGGCGCAGTGCTCCTCTCGGCCGACACCGACTTCGGTGAACTGCTCTCCCACTCCAACGCCGACAGGCCATCGGTGATCCTCCGCCGCCAAGAAGGCCGACGAGCAAGCGAGATCGCCGCGCTGATCGTCGCGAACTCGCCGCCATCACCAACGGCCTCGGCGCCGGTGCGCTCGTCGTGATCGACGACGACCGAATCCGAGTCCGCAACCCCCCGTTCCGACCCGACCACAGAGCCGGTCGCGGCCACCCCCGCGTGCTCCCGCGTCGGGTGCCAAACCGGGTGCCGAACTTCCCGGTACTGGCCGGTCTGGGTCGGACTGACCGGACAGTAACTTGGACAGAACCCCTGGTTCTCGGACTATGCGGTCTTCCTCGGACAGAAAGTGGCGGCCTCTTAATCCGCAGGTTCTGGGTTCAAGTCCCAGGGGGCGCACGCAAAACACCTGCTCAGACGCTGTCTTCGGGCGGTCTGACGAGTCAAGCCGTTGCTCTCCAGGAGCAATAGACCGGCAGATAGACTCCGCGATAGACCGCACATTGGCCGCTACGAAGAGCTATGGAGCGCAAGGTGTGCGTCAAGGCCCCACTCCGGCCGGGCCGGAGGGCTCCCGGCATTGCTTGGTTCCCTCAATGACAGACCCCGAGGACCGCCGCCGACCGCAGGTCGTCGGACGCACACGTCTCTCCGGCCGTCGCCTGCGACCTGCCGCACACTCCCGGCGGTACCGGGAGGTATCGGCGTGCACGACTCCGAGCGGTCTCGACCCGCCGCTGACGCTCTCGCCCGCTACGGGCCGAACTAGTGGAATGACCGCAGCCACAGGTCGGGTTGTTGAGTTGTCGATGTCGACGGGTACGAGTGCTCGCAACCGTGCGCCGACTGCCGGTTCGCGGATCGCTCGAGTCTGGCTGGGTCGTCGTTGTCGATCGGTCGATGAGGGCTATCGGTGCCTGTCGAGTGCTTGGAGGAGTTGTGCTTCGCTCGGTGCTTTCGTGATGCCGAGGTGGGCGAGGAACCCGTTGTCGGGACTGGTTTCGAGGAGCGCCAGGAGGATGTGCTCGGTGCCGATGTAGTTGTGGCCGAGGCGGAGGGCCTCGGAAGGTCACCTGTGAGATCCGCCTGACGCTTCGAGTCCGGACCGGTAAACTCAACCCCATGGCGGGCACCCCGATCAGAGTCGAGCTGAGTGACGACGTCGCCGATGTCGTGCGCCGCGAGGCAAACCGCACCGGCCGGAGCGAGGCAGAAGTGGTCGAACTCGCCGTCAAGCGACTCGTTGCCCCATCGATACTCGACCGCCTCTGGGACCGCGCCGAGCTGACCGAAGACGAGGCCATGGCGATCGCGGTCGAGGAAGTCAACGCCTCGCGAGCCGAACGCAACGCCAGCTGAGCCTTGTCAGTCGTCCTCGACACCAACGTCCTGATCTCGACAGTACTGTCCGCAAAGGGCGCTCCCGCAACACTGGTTCGCGCAGCACGCGACGGCAATCTCGACGTCGTAGCCTCGCCACTCCTCCTCGCAGAACTGCAACACGTGCTGCAACGAGCACGAGCCTCGGCCAGCCGCTCGGCGCTCCAACCCAGCCGCTCGGCGATCTGCTCCAAGGTCTCGACCTGCGTACCGCCAGGGTAGTCCGGCACGAGCTTCCAGGCCCCGACGACTCGGCTAGATCTTCGTCGAACTATCTCTCAGGGGTGGGCGTGACACCCGCCGAGTCATCCGCGACCGGTGACCCCGCCCGGTATGGAGGGAGCATCGAAGCGGCGCACCCACAAACCTCGAATCCGAACCCTCGCCACCGCCCTCGATCGCCGGGTCCAGGTGACGTGCACAACGGACGCATGTCGTCACATTGGGTGATCATCCACCTCGATCCGTCCACGCTCGGCGCATGAAATCCTCCCGCGGACGTAGCTGAAGCGCCAGCGCCCTTGCCTGAGTCGATCCGTTGGCCTTCGAGCCCACACGAGCGCCGTGGCGTGTGGGCGTGCAGCAGATCGGATGCTCAGCACCCGAGCGAGCCGGCGCTGAACTTCTCGTGGACGGGTCCGAATCCCGATCGTCGGACCGAGGGTGGGGGTCTGCAGTCACTGTTGCCGATGACCCAGCGGCAATAGCCTTGAGGCTGTTCGACTTAGCGTCGGCCAGCGCAAAACAGTGACGCCTGGCCTCTGCGGGGCCGCGCCTTTCGGGATTGACCCACATCCTACAACGGTGCAACTTCGTTTCTTCGTCATAACCCGGTTCCTGGACCGTGTTATGACGTACAATCGGTGAATGCCCCGCATCGTTGACGAGCTCGCACGCCGCCAGCTGAAGGTCGGGCGACCCGATTCTTTCGAAGTCGAGCGAACAGACACCGAGCTGCGGCGACTCACCGAGAACGGGAGCGTACTGCAGCTCTCGAAGGGCTTCTACGTTCTCGTGCCCGAGGATCGGCGGAGCCCGGACACGGCGTGGCGACCCACCATTGAAGGCGCAGCACTCGGCATGGCAGTCGCGCTCTACGGCCCTGACGAGGTCGCCCTCGTCGGCCCCTCGGCCGCCAGGGCGCACCGCTGCTACCCGCGAGCCCTCGGAACGGGCTACGTGTCGATCCCGGGAAGGTTGCGCACGCGCGGAACCATCGTCGGGACCGTCCGATTCGTCACACGCGACATGTCGAGCATGGACACCGTTCGTGTTGAGACCGATCTCGGTCCTGGCTGGGCAACCAGCGTCGAACAGACCGCGCTCGATCTCTGTCGCAACCGACCGGCCTGGAACATCACCGACGAGGCGCGAACCGAGATGATCCGTCGACTCGCCGACCGGATCGACTGGGACCTGATCGACGAGATCGCTGAATCGACGCGCGGCGTCAAGACGCTGCACAGACTCCGGGCGATGCTCGATCACACGCAGTCATGATCGACCGCAGCGAGATCGAGGCCATCGCCGGCCGGTTCGGGGCGCCCGACACCCAGATCATCCGCGACCACCTCATCAGCCATGTACTCGCTGCGATCGCCGACTGGTCCGACCGCGACCGCGTCACGTTCTTCGGCGGCACCGCGCTCTGCCGCACCTGGCTGCCCGACCTCCGCCTGTCCGAAGACATCGACCTGCTCATCGACTCACCCACCGACATTGACGGCCTCCGGACCCACATCACCCGACGGCTCCGTCGTGAGTTCCCGAACCTCGCCTGGACCCGTCTCGGCTCCCAGCACCAGGTCGAGACGTGGAACCTCGCCGCCGACGACCTCGAGGTCAAGGTGCAGTTCGCTCGGCGACCGGAATGGCAGGCGATTCCGGTCGTCGTCGAGCGTGTTCAGCTGCGGTACTCGGACCTCACGCCCTCGGTAGATCTCAGAGTCCCTACGCCCAGCGGATTCGCCGCCATGAAGCTCATGGCCTGGCTCGACCGTCGCACCCCTCGCGACCTCTACGACCTCGCGGCGCTCGCCGACGCCGGCCACATCGACGAGGCAGCAGCCGAACTCGTGCGTTCGATCGCTGGCTACACGCCCAGCGCCGCCACGCTCGAGCGCACGGTTCCCGGGTCGGTCGTCACGTCTTGGCAGACCGAGCTCGGGCATCAGGCCTCCGACCTCACCTCGCCAGACGACTGCCTTACTCGTGTGCGGGCTGCGCTCGACCGAATCGGCGAGTGAAGCCCAGGGGATCTAACACCGGGGTCCAGCTTGTCGTTGTGGAGGAGGTCTCCGATGGCCGGCGAAACGCCGGTGCGGACGACGGGTCAACCCCAGGCCGAGCGCTTCCAACCTTCCGCAGCAAGCTCCTGCGAGGCCTCGACCACCCGCTGCAATTCGTTCCTCCATGCGAGGCTGGTCCAGTGGGCCTTACCGAGGATCTCGACCTCGATCTCTAGCTGAAAGTGCTGCCGGCGCGGTTGGATGATGGCCCCGGGTGCCAGGGTGGCGATGCGCTCTTTCGGCTTGCACGCCGAGAACCACGATCCGGTGAACAGATGCGTGTTTCGATCCGTTACCACCAGGACTCGGGGGCGCAGGGGGATGCGAAGCGGCATCGTTCCGATCGCGATGACGAGCCCAGCATGCAGTTGGACGGCCGCTGCGTATGTCTCCCCCGGCGGCAGGGCCGGACGCACTCGAGATCGGACCTTCTTTTCGTTCACCCGTACCGCATCGGCCCGGGCCATGAGTCCTTCAGCCGAATCGAGCAACTCCCGCCCGTCATCGACGACGCCGTCCGCACAGATCACTGACAGGTCACCTCGAGCGACCGCATCATTCAGGAACGGCTGCGTGATTGGCGTTCGAGCGAGCCCGAGTACGTCGGATAGGTGGACAGCGGGAGGCCGTCCCCGTTTCGAATGGCGGGGGAAATCAGCTCGGCGATCAGACCGCAGTCACGAACCGCCGGACCCACATCGGCCCTCGTTTCGCCTACAGACTGGGCCGCCATCCACCGGCTGGCTCGAACCCGGCAGCGATCGGAACGATCTCACGACCGACGCGCTCGATCGTCTCGAGCAGCTCGGAGACCTGGCCAGACGGGCACACGAGCTTGACCACGATCATCGAGTAACCCTCAGCCGCGAACGCGGCAAGATCCTCGAGGATCTGGTCGGGCGTGCCGGTGCAGATCATGCGCTGCCCGCCGGCGCCGATGGCGTCAGCCTCGCTGGTGAGGTGCAGAGTGGCAGCGCCCATCATCGTGAACGTCGAGGGGTCTCGTCCGATCTCATTGAGGATGCGACGGATCTCGGACTGATGCGATCGATACCGGGTGGGAGCGGCGTAGGGGTCGAGGAACAGCGGGTAGAAGCCATCGCAACGACGGGCCGACCGCCGAGCGCCGAGGGGTGAGACACCGCCGTAGATGATCGGCGGGCGTGGCTGCTGCACTGGCTTGGGATCCATCGAGATGTCGGAGAACGAGTAGAACTCTCCTTCGAAGGACACGACGTCATCGGTCCACGCAGCCTTGTAGATCTCGATGGCCTCCACCGTCCGGCGACCCTTCTCGGCCGGGTCGAGGCCCAAGGCGTGGAACTCCTCGGCCATCCATCCTTCGCCGACACCAAGAAGGAGCCGGCCATTGGACAAGATGTCGACGGTGGTGAACTGGCGGACATCGTTCAGCGGCCCGCGGTACGGGGAGACCAGGACGCTGGTACCGAGCTTCAGCGTCGTGGTAACGGTGGCCACTGCACCCATGACAACTGCGGCGTCGAGCATGTCATGGCGGGGCTGATACGAGCGCTTTCCGGTGGTGTTGGCGACGTGGGCGCTGCCGGTCTCGGTCGGCATACAGACGTGATCGGGAAACCACATCGAATGGAACCCGTTGGCCTCCGCCGCTACTGCGACCTCGGTCGGTCGTAGCTCGATCCCGGGAACGCTCGCTGTCCGGTTGTTCTCACCCTCGCGGTAACCGAGTCCGTGGGTGTGCGCGTACAGGCCGAGTTGCATCTCACATGTCCTCCACACGACAGAGACGCGCTTCGAGATCACTCATCGGGAGCATCCTTGTCGATGACTGTCTTGGACGTCCAGTGGCACACCGAGTCGCCCGCCTTTCACTGATCGAGGTATGGCAGACTGAACCAATGACCCGAGAAGCCGTCGATGGAGCTCCGTTCGCTGCCCTCCCGTGGCAGTCCACCTCGGCATTGTGGGGGCCGGGCACCGACAAACCGGCCGAACTGGACATCAAGAGCTACGGCTTGGTCCGGGTGCTCTCTCGAGACAGCGAGACCGGGGCGACGACGCTCCTCATCAAGGAGCCTCCGGGCTGGCACACCGCTGCCGCCGAACGGCACTCGGTACTGCAAGAGGACATCCTCCTGGAGGGGGACTGTTGGTACGGTGAACGACACTTCGAAGGTCCGACGTACTTCTGCTTTCCTCCAGGGCACGAGCACGGTCCGATGTTCACCGAGACCGGCGCCCTCTGGATGGTGACGCTGTCGGGTGACTTCGACGTCGCCTACAGCGACGATGTCAAGGCGAGCGACATGTCGTGGTACGAGCGGGCCGCGCGCTGACGCCGCTGGCTTCGAACGGGGCCGCCTCGACGGCGTTGCTTCGTGTCGGTGCACTGGTCGCTGCGCTGAGCTCGCAGCGAGGGCGCTCAATCGGTTGGACCGGACAGCCGAGACGCGACAGGCTCGGACCTTGCATCGAACCGTCACCATTGCGCCGAGGCTCGCCGCGCCCAGCAAGACTGCGGTCGGCCAGATCGGGCCGTCCAGCAACGGCATCGACTCGGCTCGGGCGTGGCGAGTCGCCGTTGCCGCCGCCCTCGCCATCGGCATGTCGTTCGGCACCCTCTATACCTTCGGTGCCTTCTTCGAGGCGATGGCCATCGACTTCGATGCCAGCAGGGGCGCCACGTCGATAGCATTCGCCATCACCGCCTTCTTGTTCTTCGGCACCGGGGCCGCGTCGGGATTCCTGGCCGATCGCTGGGGAGCTCGACCGCTGGTGTGGGTCGGCGGCTTCATGTTCTCGGTGGGCCTGTTCGCCACCTCCCGTGTCGACCAGCTCTGGCACGGCTACCTGACCTACGGCCTCGGCCTCGGCCTCGGTGGCGGCCTGTTCATGGCCCCGCTCTTCGCGACTGCCGCTGCGTGGTTCGACCGGTACCGTTCGTTCGCGCAGGGTGTCGTCGCCACGGGCAGCGGCATCGGCACCCTCGTGCTGCTCCCGGTGTCCGACCGACTCATCGTCGCCTACGGATGGCGCCAGGCCTACGTCGTCCTGGCCGTCGCCACCGGCGTCTCGTTCCTCGTCGCCGGGGTCTTCATCGATCGGCCGCCGGTCGAACCGCCGACGGCCGCCAGCCGTCACCTTCGGAGGGTGCTTCGGTCGCGGCCCTTCCGGCTGCTCTTCAGTTCCGCCGTCTGCCAGTCGGCGTCGATGATCTCGGCGTTCGCGTTCATCGTCCCGTTCGCCACCGATGCCGGTGTCTCGTCGTCGGTCGCGGCCTTGCTGGTCGGCTTGGTCGGCGCCTTCAGCATCATCGGCCGCCTGGCCCTCACCGGACTGGCAAGCCGGACGGGTCCGGTCCGGATGCTGCAGCTCACCTTCGCCGCCCAACCCCTGGCCTTTGCCGTCTGGTTCTTCGCCGGTGGCAGCGTTGCGCTTCTCGTCGTGTTCGTCGTGCTGCTCGGTGTTGCCTATGGCGGTTTCGTCGCTCTCGTCGGTGGCGTCACCGCCCACCTGTTCGGCGTGAGGGGAATCGGTTCGGTGATGGGTTGGGTCTACCTCGGGGCGGGGATCGGGAGCCTGATCTATCCGCCCGTCGTCGGCTTCATCGCCGACGCCACCGTCACGACCCGGGCACCGATCGGCGCCGTGCTCGCAGCCTCCACCCTGGGCGCCATCATCTCGCTGCGACTCGGGCAGCAGGGCAACGTCGTCAGCGACGGCTGAGAGTCCGGTCCCGATCGTCGTGGCGTGGCCTCGGACCCTCCGCTCTCGGTCAGGAGTCCTTGCGCCACACGGTGTACGCCAGGTGACCGCCGAGGTGGAACGTCCCAGAACCATCGAGCATCCCAAAGCGGCGCTTCCCGATCAACCTGCCCGTTCCAGGACCAGCGACGACTCGAGTCCTCCGTTCGAGGGCCTTCGCACCTCGAGGCGTCCACCGCAACGAGTGGCGAGCGCGTTGGCGATGGCGAGGCCTAGGTGGTTGGTGTTTTTCGTGCTGGTTGGTGCTCGCGTTCGGGGGACTGTTCGGCGATGATGGTGGCTATGACGTTGGGGTCGACGCCGTCGCAAGCGGACATGTTGAAGGGCACGGGGTTCGTGGGGGATCGGGTCGGCGCCGACTCGATCTGGGCGTTGTTGCATCGCCAGGGTCACCGCTTGTTCCCGGACGAGTTGTTCGCTGATCTATTCACGTCGACGGGTCGGCGGTCGGTGCCGCCTCAGATCGTGGCGACGGTGATGGTGTTGCAGCGTGCGTTCGGCCTGTCGGATCGTGAAGCGGTGTCGGCGTTCGAGTTCGATGCCCGCTGGAAGTACGCGTGTGGCGGTTTGGACTTCGATTATCCGGGTTTCGCGCACACCGTGCTGGTCGATATGCGTGCCCGGCTGGCCCGGTCGGATCGCCCGAAACGGATCTTTGAGGTCACCTTGGACGCTGCCCGGACTGCTGGGATGGTGAGCACGAAGCGGGTGTTGGACTCGACACCGTTGTATGACGCGGTCGCGACCCAAGACACCGTGACGATGATCCGCTCCGCGATCCGGCGCCTCCTCGCCGCCGCCGGAGCGGGTCTCCAATCCGAGTTGCGGGCGCAGCTTCGTCGTGACGATGACTACTCAGCTGCGGGGAAGCCGCAGTGCGATTGGGACGATGCTGAAGCTCGGACATTGTTGGTTGATGCACTCGCCACCGACGCGTTCAGCTGCCTTGCTGTTCTCGAGGGTCGTGGTCTGGGGGTTGAAGTTGGCGAAGCAGCAGAGCTGTTGGCTGCGGTGGTCGGTCAAGACCTCGAACAAGGCGACGATGGGCGGTTCAAGATCGCGAGGCGGGTCGCGAAAGATCGGATCATTTCCACTGTTGACCCTCAGGCCCGTCACGGTCACAAGACCTCGGTTCGAGGGTTCGATGGTTACAAGGGTCACATCGCGATCGATCCTGATTCTGAGATCATCACCAGCACCACCGTTACTGCCGGCAACGCTGCTGACGGGGCTGTGGCCGAAGACCTCATCACCGACCTCACCAACAACGACAACGATGATGGCGACGACGGGTCGGGGTTGAAGGTGTTCGGCGATTCAGCGTATGGGACGGGCGAGTTCCAACACCATCTCGAAGAGCACGGCATCGATTCGGGTTGTCGGACCCAGCCGCCATCAGCTCCGAAAGGCCGGTTCGCCAAAGACCGTTTCATCGTCGATCTGAACGCTGACACTGTGACATGCCCCAACGATGTCACCGCCACGATCCGCCGAAGCAACGATGGATCCGGGACCGCGTACTTCGGCGAGGCCTGCACCCAATGCCCGCTACGCGAGTCCTGCACCAACGCAGCGGGCGGGCGATCGATCCGTGTCGGGATCTACGAAGCGTCCCTCGCCGCGGCGAGGGCCCGTCAACAAGACCCCAACTGGGCCGCTGACTATCGGGCAACCCGCCCCAAAGTCGAACGCAAAATCGGACACCTCATGCGACGCCGCCACGGCGGCCGCCGAGCACGAACGCGTGGCCTCAAACGTGTCGACGCCGACTTCACACTCCTGGCCGCAGCCGCGAACCTGGCACGCCTCGCCGTCCTTGGAATGACCACCACCCCCATCGGCTGGGCGAACGCCTGAACACAAAAACCCGCCGCGACCCCGTCTCAACCCAAAGCCCTGCTCCACCAGACGACACGCCGGCCACACCACCGAACACGAGCCCACAGGCACCGACAAGAACCTGCCATCGCCCCCACCAGCCGCCACCGACCCTCAGACCACCCCTGTTCGACACCAGCCACCTAGACCACTACCCGGTTTGCTCTGCTGCGTGGGTCCTCGCCAGAACCGCCCCATCGCCTGCTCGATCTCTCGGTCGGTCATTCCCGGGCCGCGATCACTGACGACGATACGGACGTTGTGGAGACCGCGGAGAATCGACACGGTGATGGGAGTGCGATCGCCGTACTTGACTGCGTTGTCGATGAGATTGTCGAGCACTTCTTCGATCGCACCCGGGACGGCCCACGCCGAGGCGGCTGCCGATCCTCCCCGGCGAAGCTCGATGCCATCCCGGTCGGTGACGACTCGCCAGCTTCGGATCGTCTCGTCGACGGCGTATCCGATGTCCTGGACCATCGGATGCAGATCGCCTTCCTCGGCTCGAGTCAACAGGAGTAGCCGTTCGGCAGTGGTCTCGAGACGGTCGAGCTCGGCCAGGGCCTCCTCCACCCCACGATCCCTACGGTCGAGTGTCTCGATGCGCAACCGGAGGGGGGTCAGAAGGTTGCCGAAGTGGTGCGAGGCGCTGGCCACGAACGACCGCTCTCGTTGCAGACCCGAAGCCACCGTTTCGGCCATCTGGTTCACCGAGTCTGCGAGCTCTTTCAGCTCGGGGGCGCCAGCGCCGATGGCGGCCCGGGCATCGAAGTCGCCGGTTGCCAAGGAACGGGCCGTGTCGTTCAGCTGCTCGATCGGGCGGAGCGCGATTCGACACAGCGGATAGGCCGCGGCTGCTACTGCCGCCGAAATCGTCGCCAACGCGGCCGCGATGACGATCCACCGTCGCGAGACCGCTGCCTTGACCGGCTGCGCCAACTCGACCAACTCGACCTGCAGGAGGCCATCGTCAGTCCGGACCGAGCCTGTGTAGGTGACGGCTCCTTGAGTCCAGGGCCAGATCGTCTGGTTCGGTTCGATCGGCTCGAAGCGGTCCGCCACACGCCTCACGGTCGCAGGGCCAACCGTCGCAGTGTCGCCGTCGGGTGCGGCGACGGAGATCAGACGGTACGGAGCACCCGCAAGTCCGATCGCTTCGTCGGGCGCTCCCTGATCGAGCCGTTGCAACAGTGTCGCCATCGTGGTGCCGGCATTACCGTGCGCTTCGACCGAGATCCGCCTCGCCGATTCGGCGAAGAGCAACCCACCCAAGGCGAGACTGATCCCGACGATCAGGGGTACGACGATGGCGATCAGTCGGGCGTGCATGTTGGTGACTTCAACCGATAGCCGACACCGTGCACCGTTTCGATGAGGTCGGGTCGTTCGGTCTTCTGGCGCAACACGCCGACATGGACGTCGACCGTCCGACTCTTCCCCTCCCAACTGGTGTGCCACACACGAAGCAGCAAGTCAGCTCGGGTGAACGTCTGCCCCGGGTGCCGGGCGAGGACGGCCAGCAACTCGAACTCCTTGCGAGACAAGTGAACTGGCCGTCCATC
>CALACD010000136.1 GCA_937890445.1 uncultured Acidimicrobiia bacterium
CCGCGACGCCCAATGTCACCAGGAACGACGCCCCGAGACCGAGCCCGATGAAGGCGAGGGAACGGCCCCGCAGGACGGGGCGCAGCCCGGGGAGGGCCAGGATCTCGGCCCAGAGGGCTCGAGCATCGGAGCCGAGTAGGTTCGAACCCGTGATGCCGGCGGTGAGGCCCGGGATGCAGCCCATGAGCACGGCGATGGGGTTCCGGTCCGCCACTGCACTCAGGAACGGTGCGCCCCCCACCAGCAACACCGTCGCCTGGCTCACGACCTGCACCCGGTAGCGAGGATGGCGGACCAGGTACCGACGTTCCTTGGCGAACACGGTGGCCAGGTCGGGATCGATGCGAGCCAGGATGCTGCCCGATCGAACCAGATGGCCGCCGAGATGCTCTGGCGGCCCACCGTCATCGACCTCGGTCAGTGCCATCTCGAGCGCGCTCGTCCATCGCCACAACACCGCGGCCACCAGCACCATGGTGAGAACGATCTGGAGTGCAGGGATCGCCAACTGTCCGGCCTGGGCTCGTCCCAAGGCGTCACCCGCCCAGCCCAGTGGCGTCCAGCGAACGATTCGGGCTGCGCGTTCCAGATCGTCGCCGTCGAAACCGCGGCCATAGCGGGTCACGGCCTGCAGCCCGAGCCCGAGGGCGCCGACACTGAGCCCGGCAACCAGGGTCGCCAGATCGCGTGAGCGTCGCCGTCGAAGTCGGCTCCCGAGCACGGTCAGGAGCCAGCGCGACGTCGTCGTGGCTGTCACCAGGATCAGAGCCGCCGCGGTCAGGCCGAGCATGGCGGCCGGCACGTGCGGGGCCATCGACGCGACGGCGATCAGGGGAACGGCGGCTGCTACCGGCCCAACCCCGATGAGCCCACTGGCTGCCATTCCCAGTGCCAGGGGCCGCGCTTGCAGCGGGAACAGCGCCAGACGAGTGGTGTCGATCGTCTCGTCGCTGGCCCCGAACATGAGCGGGCCCAGTGACCACGCCACGATGAGCACGGCCGATGCCACCGGAGCCAACGCCACACGAGTGGTGGTCGTTTCCCCCAGCACGGCCACGGTGGTCACGAGGGCTGCCCCGAAGGCCAGCGAGGTGAACACGGCGAGCCCCAGGCCGCCCGACGAACGGGCGATGTTGCGCAGCAGTCGGATCTTCAGTCGGACGAAGGTCCCGATCACGCGGTTCTCACTGCGCTGTGCTGGTCACGAGTCCAACCACGTGACCGTGTCGGCGGCGATCGCGGCCGGCTCGCCGCCGACGGCCTCGACGAACATGTCTTCCAGACGCCGTCCTGCGCACAGCAGCGATGTCTCGCCGCCGGCAACGACTCGGCCGGCGTGCACGACGGCCACGTGATCACACAACCGTTCGACGACTTCCATCACGTGACTGGAGAACACCACGGTCGCTCCACCCGCCACCATGCGTTCCAACAATCCCCGCAGGATCCGAACCGACAATGGGTCGACGGACTCGAACGGTTCGTCCAGGAAGAGGACCCTGGGGCGATGCAGTACGGCGGCTCCGAGGGCGATCTTCTTTCGCATGCCCGACGAGTAGTCCAGAACCAAACGTCCCTCGGCCTCCTCCAGGTCGAGGATGTGCAACAGCTCGCCGGCCCGCTCTTGGGCGACGTTGCGGTCGAAGCCTCGCAACAGGGCCACGTACTCCAGCATCTCGCGCCCGCTGAGGCGTTCGAAGAGCCGGAGATCCTCGGGCACGACGCCGATGCGTCCCTTGACCGTTGCGGTATTGGTCCAGACATCGAGACCATCGACGATGGCAACGCCGCTGTCGGGTCGGAGCAGCCCCGTCGCGATCTTGAGGGTGGTGGACTTGCCGGCCCCGTTCGGTCCGACCAGTCCGAAGAAGGTGCCGGCCGGTACGCGGAGGTCGAGATGGTCGACCGCGATCTTGGTGCCGAAGGTGCGTACGAGCCCGCGGAGCTCGACAGCAGGGGGAGCCTCCACGTTTCAGAGATGCGACGCACGGAGTTTGGCGTACCCCGGTTTGATCTGTTCGTTGATGATGGCCAGCCGTTGTTCGAAGGGCCAGAAGGCGCTCTTCATGGCGTTGAGAGTGAGCCATTCCATGTCGTCGAGTCCGTAGCCGAACGCCTCGTGCAGTTTCATGAACTCGTCGCTGAGTGTGACATCGCTCATGAGGCGATTGTCGGTGTTGACGGTCACCCGGAACCGAAGGCGGCGCAACAGGCCGATCGGGTGGTCTTCGATCGAGTTGGCGGCCCCGGTGTTGACATTGCTCGTGGGGCACATCTCGAGCGGTACCCGTCGATCTCGAACGTAGGCGGCCAGCCGTCCCAGCTTGGCCTTGCCATCGGCGTCGATGACGATGTCATCGACGATGCGCACGCCGTGCCCGAGTCGTTCGGCTCCGCAGTAGTGGAGCGCTTCTTCGATCGAGGGCAGCCCGAAGGCCTCCCCGGCATGGATGGTGATGTGAAAGTTCTCCCGCATCGCCAGCTGGAACGCATCGAGGTGCCGGGTCGGGGGGTATCCGGCCTCGGCGCCGGCAATGTCGAAACCGACCACCCCCTCATCTCGATGACGGATGGCGAGTTCGACGATCTCGGTCGAGCGTGCCGCGGTCCGCATCGCGGTGCACAAGGTGCCGATCGTGATGGAGCGGCCGTTCGACCCGATGCGAAATCCTTCCTGCACGGCGTCGACCACCTCGTCGAGGGTCAGGCCCGCTTCGGTGTGCAACTCGGGGGCGAACCGAACCTCGGCATACACGATTCCATCGGCTGCCAGATCCTCGGCAGCCTCGGCAGCGGCCCGTTCCAGACCGTCCTTGGTCTGGGTGACGGCAACGGTATGGGCGAACGTCTCCAGGTACAGCTCGAGATTCCGGCGGTCTGCACCTCGAGTGAACCACTGGGCCAATTCGTCGGGGTCGGTGGTGGGAAGTCCCTTGTACCCTTGTTCGGCCGCCAGTTCGATCACGGTGTTGGATCGCATCCCGCCGTCGAGATGGTCGTGCAGCAGCACCTTGGGTGCCGACTGGATGACGTCGTGGGTGAGTTGATCCATACCCAAGACTACCGACATCGGTACCTTGGATTCGGCACCCCGAAAGGTTCCTATGACCATCTCGCTTGTCGGTATCGATGCCGATGACACCTTGTGGCATTCGGAGAACTACTTCGCCGTGACCGAGGAACGGTTTCGCTCGTTGTTGGCGCCGTGGATCGACGGTGCCGACGCCGGCGTTCGACTCTTGGAACGCGAGCGCGCCAACCTCCGGTTGTTCGGCTACGGCATCAAGGGTTTCACGTTGTCCATGATCGAGACAGCCATCGAGGTGAGCGAGGCGACCGTGGGGATCGAAGCCATCGAGGCCATCGTCGGCTGGGGCAAGGAGATGCTGGCCCATCCCGTCGAACTGCTGCCCGGGGTAGCCGAGACGATCGCGGAGCTGGCGCAGAACCATCGCCTGGCACTGTTGACCAAGGGTGATCTCTTTCATCAGGAGTCGAAAATCGCCGAGTCGGGATTGGCCGATTATTTCGACACCATCGAGATCCTCAGCGAAAAGGCTCCGGCCAACTATCAACGCGTGCTCGATCGGTTGGGAGTCCCGGCCTCGGAGTTCGTGATGGTCGGTAACTCCGTGCGATCCGATGTGCTGCCGGTGCTCGAGTTGGGGGGGCGGGCCGCCCACGTGGCCTATCACGTGACCTGGGGACACGAGGTGGTCGACGATGAGGTCGGCGATTGGTTCGTCCTCGACCGATTCGCTTCGCTGCCCGACCTGCTGGCCCAGCTCTAGCGTCCGGCCCTTCGAACTCTGACCGGTTGCTCTAGCCCTGGGCCATGCGGTCGGGACCAAAGCCTCCGGGCAGGAGTTCGGCCACGGTACGGATCTGGTCGTCGCCTTCGACCAGACAGTCAGGACCTCCGTGTTCGAACAGGAGCTGTCGGCAACGTCCGCATGGCATGCATGGCTCACCCGATCCCGAGACCACGGCCACCGCCCTCAACAGGCCGCCGCCGGTTCGCACCAGATCCGAGACCAATGAGCACTCGGCGCACAGCGTCAGGCCATAGGAGGCGTTCTCGATGTTCGACCCGGTGACGATTCGACCGTCGACGGTGACTGCGGCCGCTCCGACTGCGAAGTTCGAGTAGGGCACGTAGCTCCGGGTGGTGGCATCGCGGGCCAGAGATCGCAGCTCATCCCAGGGGATGGAGACCTGCGCGTCGTTGCCGGATGGAAGCGAGGGTTCGGTCATCAGAGGGTCCCGTAGATCCGATCGCCGGCATCACCCAAACCGGGGACGATGTAGGCATGGTCGTTGAGGTGATCGTCGAGCGCAGCCACCGTGATGGCGACGTCGGGATGGAGCGAGTGCACGGCGGCGACTCCTTCGGGACAGCCGATGATCGAAATCAGTCGGATCCGTGTCGCTCCCACGCTCTTGAGTTGGTTGATGGCAGCGACCGCGCTGCCTCCGGTGGCCAGCATGGGGTCGACGAGGATCACGTCCCGGTCGCCGATGTCGCCGGGCAGTTTGCGGTAGTACTCGACGGGCTCATGGGTGTCGGGATCTCGAAACAGCCCAATGTGGCCGACCTCGGCCTCGGGGACGAGGGACAGGATCGCTTCGATCATGATCAGGCCGGCTCGGAGAATGCCGACCACGGCAGGCGCTGATTCCAGCACGGTGGCCTCGGCCGTCATGATCGGCGTCTCGACCGTGGTGGAGGTCGTCGGGAGGTCTCGCAACGCCTCGTACGCGGTCAGAACGGTGACCTCCTGACACAACGCCCGGAATCCGGCCGGATCGGTTTCGACCGACCGCAGCCGAGCGATCTTGTCCGAGACCAAGGGGTGATCGATGACGGTCAACAGAGCCATGTCGCTTCCTACCACGCTCGACGCCCGTTCAGCGCGGCCTCTGCCCGTCGGGCTAGATCCCGAGCCTGCTCCAGGTCGTCCCCCATGGCGGTGACATGCCCGAGCTTGCGTCCAGGCCAGGGCTGTTTGCCATAGAGGTGGACCTGGACCCCCTCGACGGTGAGCGCTTCGGCGAGGTGGTCCGTCGGATCGATCCGATCGAAGCCTCCGATCACGTTCATGGTCACGATGGCCGGAGCTGTGGCCCAGGTCGGCCCGAGAGGCAGATCGAGGATGGCTCGAACATGATTCTCGAACTGCGAGGTGGGAGTGCCCTCGATGGTGATGTGGCCGGCATTGTGGGGTCGGGCCGCCAGTTCGTTGATGACGAGCCCATCGGTGGTCAGGAAGAGTTCGACCGCGAGCACGCCGACGGCGTCGAAGTCGTCGGCCAACCGTAAGGCCAGTTCGCGGGCTTCGGTGGCTACGCGGTGGCCGATCGATGCCGGTGCCCGTATCTCCTTGCACACGCCGTCGGCATGGATGACCTCGGTGATGGGGTAGCAGCGGGCCGAACCGCTGGGTCGGCGGACAACCAGCACCACCAGTTCCTTCACGATGGCTTGGAACCCCTCGACCATGAGCTGTCGATTGCCTTGTTCGGACAGGACTTTCAAGGCCTCGCTCTCGCTTTCGACGATCCAGGCCCCTCGCTCGCCGGGGGCTCCCGCGCGCACCGACTTGATCACCATGGGCCAGCCATAGACGGAGGCGAAATCGAGGATGTCGTCGGGGCCCCGAACCTCGGTGAAAGGAGGCACGGGGAGCCCACGATTCAACAGGACACGGCGCTGGTGCATCTTGTCGAAGGCGACACGAATCGTCTTGATTCCGGGACGCAGCACCATGCCGTCGTCTTCGAGACGTTCGAGCAGGCCGAGGTCGATCCGCTCGTGCTCGAAGGTGATGATCTCGCACGTATCGGCGAAGGCCGACAATGCGTCGGGGTGGCTGAACACGGCATGGGGCGCGGCCAGGGCGGCTGCGTCGTCGTGCTCCTCGGCCAGAAGGCGAGGCGTGATGCCCAGTTTGACGGCTGCCTGATGAGTCATCCGGGCGATTTGCCCGGCGCCCACGATCCCGAGTTTGTAGGGCGCTGGCCGCTGGCTGGTCACGTTCCGATCGTAGTCCCGGCGGCATGAGGCCAGGACCCATCTTCCCGCGTTGTACCATGGCTCCGGCATGTCCGTCGACCCTCGTCCCGCGCCCGACCCTCGTCCGTCGAACCGACGTCGTCGGTTGTTGGTGGCGCTCGGTTTCGGTGCGACGAATGTCGTGCTGGTGCGAGCAATGGGCATCGACGGGTCTGGTCTCGGTGCCTCCGAGGCCACCACGACGGTGGCGAATGCGCCGGTGCTGCCACCGGCCTTGGCCGATGCCGGCCCCGATCCGGCCACCACGACGGGGTTCGATCTCGTCCTGGCCAATGGTCGGGTCATCGACCCCGAGAGCGGGTTCGACGGCGTCACCGATGTCGGCATCATCGGCACCACCATCGCCGCCATCGGGCCGGGATTGAGTGGCGCCACGATGGTCGACGTATCGGGTCAGGTCGTGGCCCCGGGGTTCATCGACATCCTGTCGGCGGAACCAGAAGCCTTCGGTGCCTGGTTCAAGGTTGCCGACGGTGTGACCACGAACCTGGCCATGCATGGTGTCAACAACTACGCCAATGCCTTCTTCAGACGGTACGAGGGCACGACGCCCGTGCACTTCGGTGGGGCCTGGCATCATCACTTCATTCGAGGCCACGACGCCCAGGTCGGAGCCGTGCTCCCCGGGGATTCCCTGACCCCCGAGCAGATCGCCGAGTTCGCAGCGCTCACGGCATTCAATCTGGACAACGGTCTGGCCGGGATCTGCTTCTCACCCGAATACTCACCGGGAACGACCTATGGCGAGATGCTGGCGCTGTCCGAGGTGGCCCAGAGCCGGGGCCACGGTCTGTTCTTTCATGTTCGCCACAGCGATCCCGATGAGCCCGGCACCAGCTTCGAAGCGATCGAAGAAGTGTTGCAACTGGCTCGGGACACCGGAGCCTCGGTCCACATCGAGCACATCGCCTCGACCGGTGGCACGTTCGTGATGGCCGAAACCATCGCCATGATCGAGGCGGCCCGAGACGAGGGCCTCGATGTCACTGCCGACGTGTATCCCTATGACTTCTGGGGTACCACACTGGCCAGCTATCGATTCGCCGGCAACTGGCAGGAACGTTACCGGATCGACTATGAGGACCTGCAGGTGGCTGGGACGTCGCGACTGCTCTCGGCTGCCAGCTTTGCCGATGCCCAGCGAGAGAACCTCCTGGTCGCGGCACTGGGGTCGATTCCGAGCGACGACGTGATCCTGGCGTTGCAACAACCGTGGGTCATGGTCGGCAGCGATGCCATCCTCACCGAGTCGCTCAACAACCACCCCCGAGCCTGTGGCACGTTCGCTCGTCTGCTCGGCCACTACGTGCGTGACCTCGATGTGCTCGATCTGGTCAGCGCCCTGGCGAAGATCACCATCCAACCGGCGCAGCGGGTGGAGAACATGATCCCCGACATGCGGCGCAAAGGTCGACTCCAGCGAGGGGCCGATGCCGACATCACCGTTTTCGATCCGGCCACCATCATCGACCAGGCCACGGTCGAGACTCCGGCAGCGATGTCGACGGGGATCTCGCAGGTATTCGTCGAGGGAACACGGGTGATGGTCGACGGTGTACTGCAGCGCGACGCTCTGCCCGGTCGTCCGCTGCGTTCGGGCTGACGACCGGAGTCAGGATCCTGTTCGGGTCAGGCCATGGTTGTCGAGGGCCGACCTCAGACGGTCGGCATAGTGCTCACATTGACGGTCCTCGGCGACGAGACCGGTGACCAACGCATCGATGAGGTGCATGGTGAAACCGGCGGTCTCGGCGATCTCCTGATCAGTGACCAGATTGCCGACGGTGGGCGAGCACAGGCACCGTTCCAAACCGTGGAGGAGATACTCGGCCAGTTCGCTGTCGATGGACTCCGACCAGCGGAACGACGCGGGCTCGGTGACCGAGTCCGGCCAACGGTCGACAAGGCGAGTCCACGACGACAGCAGATCATCGGTGGCGATTCCTTCGAGCTCACACGGATCGTTCCGCAACTCGATGACGATGCGCCGGAGCGTTCGTGACCACCGCTGAACTTCTTCTCCGGCCACCGGCCCGAGTTCGAGCAACATGACCGAGAGGCTAGCGAATGTTGTCGCCGAGGGGACTGGCCACGTTGTCGGGCTTCAAAGGATCGACGGTCGGCTGGTCGAAGCGATCGACACAGCGCCGAGCCTGGGCCCAGCGACGCTCGGCCAACTGGCGGGCCAAGCGCGCATCTTTGCGGGGATCTCTGGGGGCGAGGTCGTCGACCGGTGGGATCAGGTCTTCGTCGGAGGTCTTGGATCGTCCGAGGGATCTCGGTCGGCTCAGAGGTAGCCACCGGCGGGATTCGGTCGTCTCGTAGACCCGACGGAGATCGAGAAGCGTATGGTGATGCCACTGGCCGATGAAGGCGCCGTCGATCCCGATCACGGGACTCGGTGGCGCCGCTCGCCGATCCGGCTCGCCGGAGATTCCGAGCGTGAGGTTCCAACGCTCGGCCCGAAGCATGATCAATGGGATGGCCAGAATCGATCCGTGCCAGGATGCAATCACTCCAGCCGGCAACAGACGCAGTCGACGATCGAGCAGTTCCAACAGCTCGGGTTCCCCGCCTTCGTACAGCTCGTCCTCGGCCGACCGGCTCAATCCGACCTCGAGGATGCGATCGGTCGTCGGATCAACGAGCGGTCCGCTCGTGTCGACGATCAGATCGAGTCCGTAGATCGGCGGATGACCGCTCACTGTTACCTCCGTCCACAACGCTAGACAGCAGGTCGGTCGCGTTGGCGGATGGGCAGGGTCGACGCCGGCATGGCAGGCTGTTCTGCCATGGCGGGACCGGCTAGATGTTGTCGTATCGTTCGCTGTCGCGTCTGGGCCCAGGACGTGGCGGACGACGCGACATGAGTACGGGTGATCCAGCTCCGCTTCGCATCGGCGTACTGGAGGCGGCCCGGATCTCGGGCCAGGCCCTGCTCCAGCCTGCACTCGACATCGCCGGGGTCGAGGTGGTGGCCATCGCAGCTCGGGATCGCAGCCGGGCCCGAGCCCAGGCCGATGCATTCGGCGTTGCTCGAGTCCACGACTCCTATTCGGCTCTGCTGACCGACCCCGACGTGGACGCGGTGTACATCCCGTTGCCCATCAACCTGCATCATGAGTGGACGCTGGCCGCGATCGAGTCGGGCAAGCATGTCTTGTGCGAGAAACCGTTCGCGTCGAACGCCGACGAAGCCGTTGCCATGGTCGCGGCCGCTGCCGCCGCCGATCGGGTGCTGGTCGAGGCGTTCCACTGGCGCTACCACCCGCTCGCCGATCGCCTCCGCCAGATCCTCGACTCGGGGACGCTCGGTCCCATCCATTCCATCGACGCAGGGTTCACCATGCCCATCGAACCTGATGACGAGGTTCGCCAGAGCTGGGAGCTGTCGGGTGGGGCACTGATGGATCTGGGTTGTTATCCGGTGCAGTGGGTGCGTTTCGCAGCGGCTGGCGAACCGATCGTGACGGCGGCAACCATGGTCCAGGGACGACCTGATGTCGACGTGGTGACCGAGATCTCGCTGGGCTTTGCCAACGGCATCGAGGCTCGGGTGCGCACGGCCATGGACGCCGAGACCGGTCGGGCTTCCTGGCTCCACGTTTCCGGCGCTGAAGGATTCCTGCGGGTCGTGAATCCCGTCGCTCCGCATCTCGATCATGAGGTGGTGATCGGGACGTCGAGGGGGACGACGTCGGAGCAGGTCCAGGGCCGATCCACGTACCACCACCAGCTCGAGGCATTCGTGGGTGCCGTGGTCGACGGGCGACCGGTGCCGACCGGAGGCGTGGACGCCATCGCGAACATGCGGGTCATCGATGCCGCCTACCGAGTGGCTGGTCTCGAGCCGCGAGGTCTGCGTCGCACCGCGGAATGAGATTCTAGTACGCGATGTCGGCCCGCTTGCCGGTGGGGTCGATGTCGCTTCCGACCCGGACCGCGTCGCCGGTCGTGACCCGGCGCGCGGTGGTGACCAGCACGCAGGCATCGAGGAGATCCGCCACCGGCGCCACCCGTGATTCCACCACGGCGTCGACCAGGCTCGGTGCAAGCTCTCGATGGAGCAGGTCGCGTCGGAACCGTCGGCCTTCGGCGGTGTGCTTCGTCGAGGTGACGAAACCGGTGTTGAGGCGAGTGAACGCCATTTCGGGATGGGCTTCGACCAAGCGATCCTGATCGGACGGCTCGACCAGTTCGTCGAGGTGGCGGATTCGGTCGAGCAGGTGAAAGGTTTGTTTGGAGATGGCCTTCCCACATGCGGCTCGACTGAGCGCGCACGCTTCGGCGTAGTCACCGGCCCTCAGCACGGCCCGACTCGGCGTGGGGAAGACCGACGCCCGACGCGGCCCCAGCAGTCGTCGAGCTTCCCGATCCGAAGCCCGGGGTCGATCGGCCAACAATCCGATCGGCATGTCGATGGCAATCGCCTGCAGAGCGCCGGCCCGCAGCGTGTCGACCAGTGGGGCCAGATCGGCGACCACCCCCACCTCGAGCGCAACCAGGTCCGGCTCGGTCGTCGACTGATAGCGAGCGGTCACGACGACCCAGAGGCCGCCCGGGCAGCCGTCGACACCGGCAACCGTGAACGGCTCGTCGAGGCTCACAGATCGTCGAGCAGTTTGAAGATCTCGGCGAACTCGACGCCAGCGGCCCGACCGGCTGAGGTGAGTTTGGCTTCCATACGAGCTCGGAAGGTCGCCATCTCGTCGCTGGTGGTGGCTTTCATGGTCGATTCGAACTGGCTGGTGTGGGCCGTGAGCGCTGCGTACTTGGTATCGACGAAGCCGGCCACGTCCTCGACATGATCGGGCTCGTCGGCCTCCCACAACAGAATGGCGTCGGGTCGATGGTGGGGCACCTCGTGATGAGGAAAGAACTTCGGGTCACGGGCGGCCACGATGCCCTCGGTCACAAGGAGGCCGGCATGGCGATGATCGGGGTGGAGTCGGTACCGTTTCCACGGGTCGTGGCCAAGCACGACGTCCGGTCGGAGGCGGCGGATCCAGAGCGCCACCTGTTCGCGTTGGATCAAGGTCGACTCGAGCTCACCATCGGGCCAGCCCAGGAAAACCACCTGGCCGGTGGCCCCCAGGGCCTCGGCGGCTGCCCGCTGCTCGGCCTGGCGGGTCGCGATCAACTCGGCGTCGTCGGCAGCGGGATCCCACGTTCCCTTCGAGCCATCGGTGCAGACCAGAAGGCTGACCTCGCAGCCGGCTGCCGCCCATTTGGCCAGTGTGGCCCCACATCCGAAGTCGACGTCGTCGGGATGGGCCCCGATGGCCAGTGCCCGGGTCGGCGTGGTGAGATTGCGGCTCGCGACGTGAATCGTGACCGGCTCGGGTGTGAGAGGGTTCTGGGCTGCCGTCATCGGGTTGCTCCGGGCTCGAGAGGGAAATCGTTGTCGAGGACAGCCAGGTCTTCGGGGACATCGACGTCCCATCCCAACCGTTCGTCGGGCACCACGCGCAGCTCGAGGCCGAGACGCTGGGCCTCGGTCTGGTGGGCGGCGGCCGAACCGATGCCGTATCGGAACCTGAAATCGACCCCGGTCGGCACGCACATGACGTTGGTGCCGTCGCCCCGACGATCGGGAACGATCGTGACCCCGTCACCGGACGCGACCCAGCGCAGATCGGACGCGAGCGGTAGATCGGCGTGGGCGATGATGACGCGGTCGAACCCCTTGGTTGCAACGAAGTCGGCTCCGTCGCGCACCGCGGTGTTCAGTCCGGCCGAGGCCCGCCACAAGACCCGCGCACCGTGATGAGTGGCGAACTCTGCGACGACCTCGTCGTCGCAGACGACCCACAACGGGAGGCCCTTGCGAGCTGCCAGGACGGTGGCCGCCATACGCTCGGCCAGGGCGGCCCGTTTCGTCGGCGTGAGCGCGTCCGAGAGCCGCCCCTTGGCGAGGTCGAACGACTTGATGGGAACGACGATGGCTGCACCCACGATCTGACTCTATGGGCATCTGTGGGTCGGCACGACGGTAACGAACTACCGTGACCGGGATGAGCGATACCTCCCCTGATGCGCGGCCGACATCGACGGTGAGTGACACGCCGATCCGGGTCACGGTTCTCGGGGGTGGCTCGTGGGGGACCACGGTGGCACACCTGGCTGCACACAATGCCCCGACGATGCTGTGGGCCCGTGATGCCCAGACCGTGCAATCGATCAACGACGAGCATCGCAACACTCGCTATCTGGCCGACTACGAACTCCATGCCGATCTGCGGGCGACCGACGATTTCGCCCAGGCCTGCACCGATACCGACCTGTTGGTGATGGGGGTGCCCACCTCTGCGGTTCGTGAAACCGCAGCGAGGGCAGCTCGACACCTGCGGCCGTGGGTGCCGGTGGTGAGCTTGTCGAAGGGCTTCGAAGAGGGGACCTACCTTCGGATGACGCAGATCATCGAGCAGGAGCTTCCCAGTCGTCCGGTCGGCGTGTTGACGGGGCCGAACCTGGCAAAGGAGATCCTGGCCGGACAACCGGCGGCCGCGGTCCTGGCGATGTCGGAGTTCCACATCGCCGAGCGGCTGCAGGCGCTGTTCACCACGTCGATCTTCCGGGTGTTCTTGAATCACGACGTGGTCGGCTGCGAATTGGGGGGTGCGCTCAAGAATGTGTACGCAATTGCTGCCGGCTCGGCCGAGGGGCGCGGGCTCGGTGACAATTCCCGGGCTGCACTGTTGACCCGGGGACTGGCCGAGCTGATCGAATTGGGCACGGTCATGGGTGGTGAGCCCCTGACCCTGGCCGGCCTGGCCGGCCTCGGCGATCTGGTTGCCACCTGTATGAGCCCGCAGTCGCGGAACTCCCGAGTCGGTCGCGAGTTGGGAGAGGGACGATCGATGGCCGACATCCTGGCTGATATGGACCAGGTGGCCGAAGGGGTGAAGGCAGCCAAGGTGGTGCGTGAACTTGCGGCCCACCATGGTGTGCATCTGCCGATCGCCCAGCAGGTGTATGCCGTGTGTTGGGAGGACAAGAATCCCGAGTGGGCCAGTGATGCGTTGATGCGGGGCCGCATCGGGCACGAGTCGGGGACGCTTCGAACGAGCCCGTAGGCTCCCGGGATGGCAACTCCTGGGCTCGCTCTCGGTCCTCGCTCGATGGAGCGTCCGTCCGACGCCGGTCACACCCTGGTCGGCACCCTGGACGACACGGCGCCGGCTCGGGTCGATCGGGCGGGCGGGGTGCAGGCCGACGGGGCGGCCTGGTCGATCGACTGGTGGATCGGCGGCGACGATCGTTGGTATTTCCCGTGCCGAGAGGCCACGGTTCGTCAGCAGCGCCTCGGAGCAGGGCCCCTCATCGCCACCTCGGTGCGCATCCCGAGCGGCGATGCCGTCCAGCGGTGTTACCCGGTGTCGATCGGGGGTCGTTCGGCCACCGTCGTCGAGATCGAGAACGACTCGCCGGTGCCGGTCGCCTTGGCGCTTGCCGTCCGCCCCTACACACTCGACGGATCACCGTCCCACGGGTCGGTCAACATCGATGATCGGCGAATCATGGTCGGTGATCAGGTTGCGCTGTGTCTGCCCCGTCGGGCCAACGAGCGGCTCGCCACCAACCGCGACGCCAGCGACGTGGTGTCGACCGGCTCCTCATTGAGCGGTGCGGCCGAAGTCGCAGGCGAAACACCGAACGGCGTCGTGCTCTATCCGCTGCCTCACCGCACCAAGCTCCGCTTCGTCGTTCCGGCCGTCGGCGGAGGCACGATCCACCCCGATGAAGTCCCTGACCTCGAGGCCGTGCAACGGGGGTGGACGGCGGTGGTCGATGGGGGTGGTCGCTTCTCGTTCCCCGACAATGGCATCACCCAGCGAGCCTCGGGAGCTCGCGCCCGTCTCCTGATCGGGACCCGTGAGGTTCCGTCCGCGGTGGCGACCCTCGAACCCGGTGCGGGCCGATGGCTGGCTGGACTGGCTGCGTCGGGCAACGAACGCGATGTCCGAATGGCGTTGCTGGCTCTGGCCTCGGCGTTCCCGGCCCGACTCCCATCGTCTCCTGGCGCCGCGGCAGCCATCGTGGGCGCGGCCGGGACGGGCCTGGCCATGATGGACGACCGGGATCTGGCCGATGACGTTCTGGGTGTCCTGGTTCAGATCACCCACCTGGTCGAGCGGGCAGGTGACCGCAGCGCAGCCGGTGAGGCGTTGCGAGGTCTCGGTTGGGCGCTCGTTGCTGCCGACCAGCCCGATCCGGCACGAGAACTGTTGGCCAGGAGCATTCCCTTGGGTGTCGGCCGAGATCTGGTAGCGGGATTGGACGACCTCACGGTATTGGGGGAGCAGGGGTCGGCTGCCGGGTCGTGGCACGACGACGACCCGGTGGATGCCGCCCGGTTCTGGTTGGGAGCCCGCGGACTCGTCCTGACCGAGGACGTCGACGGGGTCGACCTGCTGCCGGGCTTTCCGACGGCATGGCGTGGCGGCGGAGTGGAGGTCCACGGCGCCGCCACCGTCCATGGACGGGTCAGCTTTGCCGTTCGATGGCATGGTTATCGCCCCGCACTTCTGTGGGATGTCGAGGCCCACCGTCCCTTCCGGCTCCGTTGCTCGGGGCTCGACGCCGGATGGTCGACAATCGAGTCCAAGGGCGAGGTCCTCCTGGAGGGAGCGGCCGACGAGTTGCCGGCGCCACCCAGCGAGGGTGACAGCTTCCTCTGAGCCGGATGTGCCGCAGGCCGACCCAAGCTAGGTTGAGAACCATGGCCGCGGCGGGTGTCCCCAAACTGCGAAGAGCATTGAAGTCCACGTCGCCGAATCTGGATACCGAGCGCGCCTACTGGCAGGGCGGCGCCGACATCGTGGTCGGTCTGGATGAGGTGGGGCGTGGTGCCTGGGCGGGTCCGTTGACCATCGGCGCCGTCGTGGTGCCGAAGGATCGCCGTATCTACAAGCTGCGCGACTCCAAGCAGTTGACCGAGACCGAGCGAGAGGCCATGTTCGATCGGATCGCCGACTGGTGTCAGGCGTGGTCGGTCGGGCATGCCAGCTTCGCCGAATGCGATCAGTTGGGCATGTCGGCTGCCCAGAAGCTGGCGGCCCGCCGAGCCATCGAGGGATTGGGTTGCTCGATCGACGCCGTCGTCCTCGACGGGAAGTGGGACTTCGTGGGGCATCCAACGACCACCAAACTGGTGAAGGGTGACCAGAAGTGCCTATCGATCGCTGCCGCCTCGATCCTGGCCAAGGTGACCCGAGACCGCATGATGCGCTCCGAGGCCGAGCACTATCCGGGCTTCGACTTCGATGTCAACAAGGGGTATCCCTGCCCTCGTCACAAGGCGGCGCTCGTCGGTTACGGGCCGACCCCGATTCATCGCCGGTCCTGGGTTTTCATGGACAATCAGCCGTGGAGCGGTTTGCGTCGACTGCCGCCGGCGGGGCAGGCCACCCTGTTCTGACGTTCCTGGGCGGACCAGCGTTCTCCCGTTCCTGGGCGGACCGCGAACCGAGCTCGGGGTAGGCCAACCGAGTCCTAGT
>CALACD010000137.1 GCA_937890445.1 uncultured Acidimicrobiia bacterium
TATGAGGAATTGATCATCCACGGTGACCAGGTGTCCTACATCGACGCCGAAGGTCGTCTGGTCGCGCATTCCGATCCCATCAGCGAGGACGAAGTCGTGCATGTCGTCGACAAGCTCCTCGCCGCGGTGGGGGCCTCGGTCGACGAGCATCGGCCGATGATCCAGGCTCAGGTTCTGGGCGGGAGCGGGCGCCTCGGCGTTGTCGTTCCGCCGATCGCCGACCGGATCGACGTGACGCTGCGGCGCTATCTGACCAAACGTGAGACCTTCGACGAGATGATCGGCTGGGACGCCATCAGTCCTGCTGCCGCCACGCTGTTGGCGACGATGATGCGGCTTCCCACCGGCGTGCTGGTCACCGGGCAACCGGGTGCAGGCAAGACCAGCTTGCTCAACGCCATGTTGCGATCTGCCCCGTCCTCACTCCGGGTGATCGCCTGTGAGGACACGCCGGAGTTGTCGGTCGATCACCTCCACGCCGCTCGGTGGAAGACCAGGGCGCCTGGTGCCGACGGAAGTGGCGAGGTGACGTTGCGAGATCTCGTCCGTCTCTCGCTCGGTATGCGCCCGGATCTGATCGTTGTCGGCGAGACCAGGGGCGGCGAGGCCTACGAGCTGACACGGGCGGGCAATGCCGGTTGCGGGTTGTTGTCGACCATTCATGCCAACAGCGCTCGTCAAGGGTTGCAGGCACTGGTGTCGACCGCGGTCATGGCCGGACCGAACGTTGCGGTGGATCAGGTCCGTCATGTCTTCAGCTCGATCATCGATCTGGTGGTGTCGGTGGCCAAGGAACCCGTGACCGCGACCCGCGACGGTTCGGGTGGCCGCCGTCAGGTCATGGAGATCGCCTCTGTTCCTCGCCTGTCGGGCTCCGAGGTCGAGTTCTCGGTCGAGCCCATCTTCCTGCGGGAAGACTTCGGAGCCCCCCTCTGCTGGACGGGGACGCCGTTGCCCCACGAACTGAGCCATCGATTGGATGCCGTACTGCGACCGCTCGGCCTCGTCGCTGCCGATGTCCTCGAGGGTCGGACCAGTTCGTTGCTGAGTGGGGTCGGTGGAGCATGAGGCTTCTGGCTGCGTTGAGCGCCGGGGCCTTGGTGTACCTGAGGGTTGGGATGCTGGTCGGCATTCGACCGGTCATCGGCGCCGACCGAGAGCGCGGTCGGCCGATGCGGTCTCGTCACGCAGCCGAGTGGTTGGGTCAGACGGGTGCCGATGTCACCGTTGGTCAGATGCTCGGGTTGGGCTCGGTCGTTGCCGGCGCAGGGCTGGTGGCGATGACGGCCTTGACCGGTGTGGCCTCACTCGGGCTACTCCTGGGTGCCGGTGGGTTCGCGTTGCCGTGGGTCGTCCTGTCTCGTCGGCGCGCCCAGTTGCTGGGACGCAAGCGTGAAGCGTGGCCGGACGCCCTGCGCGATCTGCTCACCCACCTTCGGAGCGGAGTGTCGGTGCACGGAGGGCTGCTTCTTCTGGCGTCGTCGGGACCGGATCCATTGCGGTCGACCTTCGTTCGCTACCAGCAACTCTCCGCAGCCCTCGAACGCCGAACCTCGCTCGAGGTCATCCGACAGGAGCTGGCTGATCCGCTGTCCGATCGGGTCATCGATGTCATCGGAGTGGCGATCGATCAGGGCGCTTCGGTAGTGATCGAGGTGCTCGAGCACCTGGTCGAGTCGGCGAGCGATGACTTGCGGCTGCTGGCCGACTCCGAGACGGCGCAGCTCGAGACCAGGCTCGAAGCTCGGGGCGCTGCGTTGTTGCCCTTCGTCGTGCTGGCCCTCTTGTGTGCGACGTCGGAGGACTACCGGGTCTTCTACCGAACGCCAATGGGTTGGCTGGTGGTTGGCGTGGGCGGATGCTTCGCGTTGGTGGGACTCGTGGCGATCGCTCGCCTGGGGAGGGTCCCCATGGAGGGGCGGATCGCGGCCACTGGTGGTTGGCAGTGACAGTGTCTCCGGCTCTTGCTGCGGTGCTGGCGGCGGCGACCGTGGCGCAGGCCTGTCGTCTGGTCGTGCCGCCGCGCCGTCGTCTCGAGGGTCGCTTGGGTCCCTATCGCAGCCTGGCCCGGTCTCGCCTCGGTACCGGTCCGGCCGATGGTTCGGTGGCGGCGCTGGTGATGGGTCCGGAGCGACCGATCGTTCTCCGGGTCTTCTGGCCGTCGATCGAGGGTGTGGCGGCTCGACTGGGGCGGCTGCTCGACACCGGCAGTCACGCCGAGCTGTCGTTGCGGCTCCGTCACGCCGGCTTCGTCGACCGGGATCCCGGACAGCACCGGATGCGCCAGCTGGGGTGGACGACCCTGGGTCTGACCGTTGGTGGATCGATCGGTGTCTCGGTTCTCCGATCGGCAACCGGGACGGCCCTGATGCTGATCGCCTTCGGATTTCCGGGCGCCACCCTCGCCCGGAATCGTCTCGAATCGGCGATCGATGCTCGGCGTGCCGTGATGCGCAACGAGGTTTGCACCGTGGCACAACTCTTGGCCGTCCATCTGCGAACCGGGCACGGTCCTGTGCAGGCGGTTCGATCGGTGTGCCGACGTGGTGGCGGCCCCGTCGTCGCCGAGATGACGGACGCATTGAGCTGGATGACCGGGGGTGTGGCGCCCCAGGAGGCCTATGAGCGGTTGGCCAGCGATACTGCCGAACCTGCAGCGGCCCGGCTCTATCGGTTGTTGGCTGCGGCGGCTCCTGGCGGAGGCGACATCAGTTCGTCGCTGATGGCGATCGGCGCCGACCATCGGTCCCAGCGGCGCGACGAGTTGGCTCGGCTCGCAGTGAAGCGGCGAACGGCGATGGTCGTCCCACTCCTGCTCGGTATTGCGCCGGTGATGATCCTGTTCGTCGGGGCCCCGCTGCCGTCGATGATCCTGAGCCCCATCCGATGAGTCCGGTTCGACGACGAACAGCAGAGCAACAACGAACAGCAGAGCAACAACGAACAGCAGAGCAACAACGAACAGGGAGACGACGGTGAGTGAGCGAGCGGATCAAGAGGAAACGGCTCCGGTAGCGGGGCGAGAGGGCGAACGGGGCTCGGGTCTCGTCGAATGGCTCGGTATCAGTGCCTTGTCCGTTGGCGTGCTGGTCGCCTTGTTCGCTGCCTTGGAGGCTGTCGGATTGCGATTGATCGAGGCAATCAGTGGTCAACTCGGGTTCTGAGGCCGGTGCTGGTACCCGCGACCAGCGAGGTTCGTCGACGGTGGCGACCTTGGCTTCGGCCGGGGCGCTCCTGGTCTTCTTCGTCTTGTTCACCCAGTTCCTGGTGTGGCACTACGGGCGAGCTGTGCTGCGTTCGGCGGTGTTCGAGGCTGCCCGGGCCCAGGCGCCGCTCGGCGCGCCGAATGGGTCGTGCGAGCAGCGCTTCCTGGAGGTGAGATCCGGGCTGTTGGCCGGCTCGCTGGGCGACGGTGTCGGCTCGATCACGTGTGTGGTGTCGGACGGTCTGGTCCTTGCTTCGGTCGATGTTCGCTTCGAACGGTGGCTGCCGATCTCGCCCGATTGGGAGTTCACCGTCGAGGCGGTTGCCATTCGCGAGAAGGCGCCGGAGTGAGCCGGCAACGGGGCCCCGGAGTGAGCCGGCAACGAGGCAGTGCTGCAGTCGAGTTGCCCCTGGTGCTCGGGTTGTTGCTGTTGCCGTTCGGTCTGTTGGTCTTGCAGTTCCCTCGGTGGGTCGAGCGTCAGACCGCGGCTCGCGACGTGGCAGGAGAGGTTGCCAGGTTCGTGGTCACCGGCGGCGACCCTTCCGAGGTCGGTGCGTTGGTTGCCCGGATGGAGGCCGGCCATGGATTGGAGCCAGGGTCGATCGTCGTGGAGTCGGTGCCGGTTCTTCGCCCGGGGGAGACGGTGGCCGTCGCAGTTCGGGTGTCGATCCCGGCGGTGACCTTGCCGCTGTTCGGTTCGCTGGGCCCCAACACGCTACGAGTCGAACACGCCGAACGAGTTCCGGATTTCGCCGCTGTGCTCGGTCCGGAATCCGGATCGGTTCCGGAGTGAGCGCCCGGTCG
>CALACD010000138.1 GCA_937890445.1 uncultured Acidimicrobiia bacterium
CAGGGCGTTGGCGGCCACCGTCGATGGCGTGTCGGGGACGTCACCGAGACCGACTCGTCGGGTGCTGGGGTGCAGCACGAGCGCTCGATGACCGGTATCGGACGCATCGACGTCGCGCAGGTAGCCGTTGATGGCGTCCACGCCGTTCAGGCCGAGGTAGAGATTGCTGTTTCGGGCCCCGGCGGCAGCCTCGGAGCTGTAGCAGGCACTGGTTGGATCCGGCTCGTGCCGAATCGTGCCGGTGCGAGCTGCCAGGAGTGCTGCTTGTTGGGCTTGCCGGGACGCGTCGGCGTTCTCCGTCAGGTCAGTGGGAACCCCGGCCATCGAGCGGAAGTAGTTGATTCGACGCAGCATGGCGGCCCGATGGGCTGTCGAGGTGGCGCCCCCGACGCAACTCGCCGCCGAGCCGGTCCACCCGAGGGCGGGCCCGGCGAGCGCGAACTCGCGGTTGTAGGCGGCGATGACGGCCTGGCGGTCGGTGGTGTCGATCCACGATCCGTCTGCGGCCGACGCTGGTGCGGTCACGAGTACCGACGTCGACAGCACCGCCCCCAGCATCGTGAGGGCCATCAGGACCGAACCGGCTCTCGTCCGCTTCGGGGTCACCCCGGGCGCGCCGATGCGACCGCCGACCCGAAAGCGGAGGTGTGCATACGACGTGAGCGGGAACGGGCGGGACACCCGGACCTCCACGGCGCGATCGGGACCAGCCTTGAGAAACTTTCTTCGAAGGGGCCGAAGGGCACACCAATGGCCGTCGCTTCGGGGCCTTCGGCCCCAGGGGAGGCTGGGTCTGGGGGCCTAGGAGTTGGTCCCGAAGGCCTGCTGAAGAGCGTTCGGCAGCTCTTCGCACCACTGGATCAGATCGTGCCCACAGACTCGCTCGGTGAGGTGGTGGGTCGCCCCGATGCGCTCGAGGAAGTAGCTCCACATCAGCGTGGCGGAATGGAAGCCATCTTCGAGCGTTCCTGCACACAAGTGGGCCACCGGCCCGTTCGTCGGGTCCCACCGGGTTCGCCCGTCCGGCGGCATGCCGGTGCTGAAGGCCATCACATGGCCGAAGCGGCCCGGATGCAACATTGCCGTCGCCAACGCATGGCCCGCTCCGTCGGACGTGCCGAACACGGCGCGTCGATGCCGATCACCGGAGACGCCGAACTCGGCCTCGGCCCACTGGGCCAGCTCATCGACGAAGAAGCGTTGGTGAGCATCGAACCGTCGGTCATCGAAACCGAGCAGGTAGTCGAGCGCTCGCAGGTTGCCTCGATGATCAGCCGGGGCTGCATGGGCCGCAATCACCACGACGGGAGGGCACGAACCTCGTTCGATGGCCGCATCGAGCCTCCGGGCGAAGGGAGCGAACATGTTGCCATCGGTGGCATAGACGACCGGCGTCGACGAGGTGATGGGATCGGCCGGCCGGTAGACGGTCACGGCTCGGGGCTGGGTCAACGATGGCGAGTCCAACGTGTGCTCGCTCAGCTCCCCGCACAACGTGTCGTTGCTCGGCGCCTCCTCGGGAGCATCGGGGCCCCGAAATCGCCCGTCGTGCGAACCCCGTCGAACCGACATCGCCGGCGCCCCCGAGAGGGGGTGCAAGGTGTAGGTGATGACGGCTTCGGCCAATCGTTCGACCCGTACGGTCAGGACCTGCAGGCCGTCGCCCACATCCCAGGAGGGCAGGGCGACCACCGGGGTCGCCATGAACGGTACGTCGGACTCCTTGACGAAGGTCAGCTCGTCACCGTCAGCCCACGCAGGAGCCCCTTCGATCGCCCACCGTTCTCGGAGTACTGCGGGCTCGGGATCCCGCCAGACTCGGGCCAGGCGGACACCGGCCGGCAGGCCGGGTTGGTCGGCACGGAGTCTGGCCCGGCGTCGCGTCTCGTCGTGGGCCGCCGACACGATGACCTCCAGCGGAGGGAGTCCGAGTTCGATCCGCTGGGAGTCCGTGGTGCCGGGATCGATTGGTGGTTGGACGAGATCGCCCTGGTGTTCGATCACCAAGGTGCCGAACGGCTGGAGGCGGCCCTCCATGGCGGCCACCTTGTCGCTCGTTTCGGCGAACAAGATCCCGGCCTGCTCGACACCTTGCCGGTGAGCCCGCAATGCCAGCGTGGTCACGTGGGAGAGGTCGATGAACAGTCCGGAGCGAAGGAGGTGGCGGGCGGCTCGGAGTGCATCCGGGCCATCGAGGCCGTCCAGATCGCGGTGTTCCCTCAGCTCGGCGAGCAAGCGATCAACGACGTCGGGCGTCGCTTCGTCGAGTTGGTCGAGCAATCGCGGGAGCATCAGGCGATCCCGAGTGCGGCATAGGTCGCGCTGATGATGGCCTCGCCCCGGGTGTCGCCGCCGGTTCCCGGCATCATGCGATTCATCATGTAGGCAATGGTGAGGTGCCGGTCACAATCGACGATGATCTGCGACCCACCCCAACCGCCCCAGTAGCAGATGCGTCCCTCGGGGAGATAGGGACGAACCTCCGGGTCGGCCAACCCGTACCCGATACCGAATCGTTGGACTTCCTGGAGGACGAGATCGACGCCTCGTGCCTGTTCCCGGAAGATGAGACCGATCGTCTCGTCCGACAACAGCGACACCGGCCCGACCCGGCCACGGTTGGCCACGACGGCTTGGAGCAGGGCGACCGATCGGGCGTTTCCGTGCCCGTTGGCGGCGGCGATGTCGGCCCGTTTCCAGCCCTCGGTCCACGCCACCTCGGCTTGTGGCGTCGGGCCGGTGAAGGTCTTGACCGCGGGATGGTCGGCCCCGAGCGGGCCGAGATCCACCGGTGCCATCTCCGGCGGGATCACGGGGGCGACACGGTGATCGGCGCTGGGATCCAGGCCGATGTGGAAGTCGGCCCCGAGTGGGCCGGCGATCTCCTCGGCCAGGAACTGCCCGGGCCGACGACCATCGACCCGGCGGATGACTTCGCCGACCAGATGGCCCTGGTTGAGCGCGTGGTACCCCGACGCCGAACCCGGTTCCCACCACGGTGCCTGGGCGGCCAGCATCGAGGTCGAACGGTCCCAGTCGTAGAGATCTTCGACGGTGACGGGTTGGTCCCATCCCGACACGCCCGATGTGTGACCCAGGAGATGACGCACCTGTATGTCGCCCTTGCCATTGGCGGCGAACTCGGGCCAGTAGGTGGCAACTGGCGCGAACACGTCGAGTCGACCCCGTTCGACCAGGACCAGGGCGCACAGGGCGAGCATGGTCT
>CALACD010000139.1 GCA_937890445.1 uncultured Acidimicrobiia bacterium
AGATATCGCCGGCTGCATGTGATCGTTGGCGACGCCAACATGAGTCAAGTGGCGACGTTCATCAAGGTCGGCACCGCGGCAGTGTTGTTCGCGATGCTCGAGGACGGTGCCCTGGAGCGGATGCACCCGCTTCATCTACCGGTCCCGGCCATGCATCGGGTCAGTCACGATCTCACCCTGTCGGAACCGTTGGCCCTGGTGGACCACACCACAGCCACCGCGCTCGAGATCCAGGCCGATCTGTTGGAACAGGCTCGGGTCTGGGCCGACCGATTCGGACTCGAGGCCGTTGGTGGCGATGCGGTGGGTTTGATGATCCTGGACAAGTGGGAAGAACTGTTGATCGGGCTCGAGCGAGACCCGTCCTCGGTCGCCAGTCAAATCGATTGGTTGGCAAAGAAGCGACTGCTCGACGGATTCCGAGAGCGTCACGATTGCGATTGGGGCGACCCCCGTCTGCGGGCGCTCGATCTGCAGTACCACGACCTTCGGCCCGAGAAGTGTCTGGCAGCTCGGGCCGGTCTGATGACGTTGGTCGACGACACGTTGGCCCACGTCGCCAAGACCGACCCGCCGACCGACACTCGCGCCTACTTCCGCGGTCGGTGTCTACAGAAGTTCCCACAGAACGTCATCGCAGCGAATTGGGACTCGATCGTCTTCGACGTCGGCGACGATCCTCTTCGTCGTGTTCCCATGCTCGAGCCGACTCGGGGTACGGTGGACCATGTGGGTGCGCTCTTGGACGAGAGCGCAACCGTGGCCGAACTACTCGAGAAACTTGGTGCGTGAGCCATGGCAGAACGTGAGCAGATCAGGAAGCCCAGTCCGCGAGAGGACGAGCAGGTCATCGAAGAGGTGGCTGCCGGGAGCGAGTCGGGCGAAAAGCTGAAAGCCGAACTCGACGATCTCCTCGATGAGATCGACGACGTACTCGAGACCAACGCCGAGGACTTCGTGAAGAGTTACATCCAAAAGGGCGGTCAGTAGCCGGCGGATCCGACCGAACGGTCGGGCGCCGGCCGGAGCGTTGGATCCCGGAGCGTTGGATCAGAGCGGGAGCGCTGAATCAGAACACGGGGAACACCGCAGGGGCCGCCGCCCTCTCGGCTCGCGTCAGGCCGTAGAGGACCTGCCAGTCGCCCCGGAGGCGACGGGCGATGCCGAGGGTGATGTCGATCACGATGGCCGGTCCCTCGGGATCGGTCTCCGGGCGTTCCTCGCCGGTGCTCACGGCAAGGTCATCGAGGTGGAGGAGCACCTCGATGAGGCGGGTTCGGCAGAAGTCGTCCAAGGTCAAGAGGCGGTTCCCCAACGCGCCGACCAGTCGATCGCTGGGTTCGACGGCGAATCTCTGTCGCATCTGGTTCGCCACCTCCTTGCACTTGTCGACGGTCGCGGCGTGGCCGATGCTGGATTCCGACGCCGACACGGTCTTGATCTGTTCGTGGATCGGTGAGTCGACGGCAGCGTGGAAGTAGCTCACGGGGGTCAGGAGCTCGGTGTCGGGAACCTGGTGAGGATCGGTGCGGTCGAGATAGGCGAGTGTTGCCCCCGCAGCGCGGACCAGATGGGCGCTCAGCGCGCCGACGGTCATGCCGGCCAGAGCCGACGGTTCCTCCCACTTGGCAGCGACGCTCGGTCTCGCCATCAGTTCTCCTGCGGCTTCGACTGCTTCGATGACCAGCATCCGGATGTGGAGCGACTCCGAGGATGGCGACGACGATGACGACGGCTGGTCGGTCGACGAGGGGAGTGGGTCCGAGGAGGGGAGTGGGTCCGAGGAGGGGGCCATGGTCGACGATGTTAGGAGTCCTCCGTCCCCTCGGCGAGCTCGGTGGTCCCAGGCGCTCGCGCGTCGTCAGTCTCCGTCGCTACGGATGGCTTGGGTCCGGTCTCGCTCGAGGAGCGGCAGCGCAAGCTGTCGGAAGATCCAGACGATGCCGAGCCCAATGGGGAACGACGCGAACAGGTCGATGGGCCAGTGTCGGCCGAGAGCGAGCCGGGTGATGGCTTCGACCAGGCCCAAGACGATCGCCAGCTTCCACACCAATGCGTCTCGATGTCGGGGCAGCGCCAGTGTCGCCGCCATGCCGGCGAGCAGGACGACCCGCATGACACCGCCGGAGAAATAGGAGCCTGCAGCACCGATGACATGCTCGGTGGGCACCGTGCCCGCCACGATGCGATTGGTCAGGTACTGAAGGGCATGCCCGCACAGAAAGGTCACGGCGATCAACGACGGGAGCAGGACCGAGCGGCGTTGGAGCCCGACGAAGAACGCCAGCGCCATCGCCATACCGTAGTTGACCGATACGGCACCGATGTCGGTCAGCCGCTCACTGACGGAGGTCAGGCCGGGAATGGCTTGCAGGCCGGTGACGAGGAACTCGAACACCGCCTCGTCGACGACCTTGACCCCGCTGAGCAGGGAGAACTTGCCAAAGAGCTGAACGGCCACGAAAAGGGAAAGGGCGGCCGCCAGGGTGCGGCCCCAGCGCGCGACGGAGGTCGGCCGCTCGTCTCCGGGTGATGCCCGATCGGGCTCGGTCGCAGTGGTCATCGCCATTCCAGAAAGATTACGACAGCATCGGTTCGGCTATCGTAGGTAGATATGAACCTTCCGTTCTTCTCTCCATCGGACGATCCGGGTCCGAGTTTCACCCATTTGTTGGATCGACATGGATTGTCGCCCGATTATGCGGTCGGCGATCACGCCGATCGATTGGAGATCACGCACGGCACGACGGTCGTGGCCGCCCGCTACAGCGATGGTGTGATCATCGCAGGAGATCGTCGGGCGACTTCGGGCAACCTGATCAGTCATCGCACGATGCAGAAGGTGTTCAGGGCTGATCGTTGGTCGGGTGTCGCCATCGCCGGGGCAGCGGGACCGGCGATCGAGATGGTCAAGTTGTTCCAACTGCAACTGGAGCACTACGAGAAGGTCGAAGGGCACTCGCTTTCGCTCGAGGGCAAAGCCAATCAGTTGTCGCAGATGCTGCGCAACCATCTCCCGGCCGCGATGCAGGGCATGGTCGTGGTGCCGATCTTCGCCGGCTTCGACCGTCGCCGTTCCTATGGCCGCCTGTTTGCCTATGACGTCACGGGCGGACGCTACGAGGAAGAGAACTATGTCGCTTCCGGTTCGGGAAGTCTGCACGCTCGGACGGTGGTCAAGCTCGGACATCATGACGCCATGAGCCGTTCCGAGGGCGTCGACCTCCTGATCAAGGCGCTGTTCACCGCGGCCGACGACGACTCTGCGACGGGTGGCCCCGACAGCATGCGTGGGATCTACCCGACCATCGCCACCATCAGCGGCGAGGGTTACGTCGAGTTGGACGAACAAGAGATCTCGGATCGGTTCACCGCCGTCATCGCCGATTTCGCCGAGAGGTCCTGATCATGAACATGCCGTTCTACGTCGCTCCCGAGCAGGTCATGAAGGATCGGGCCGACTACGCCCAGAAGGGCATTGCCCGGGGCCGCAGTCTGGTCGCAGTCGTGTTCGCCGAAGGGATCATGCTGGTGGCCGAGAACCCCAGTCGGAACCTCAGCAAGGTGTCGGAGATCTACGATCGAATCGCCTTCGCCGGCGTTGGCAAGTACAACGAATACGATCAGCTCCGGATCGCCGGCATCCGCCACGCCGACATGAAGGGCTACACCTACAGCCGCGACGACGTCGACTCCCAAGCCTTGGCCAATCAATACGCCCAGATGCTCGGACAGATCTTCACCCACGAGATGAAGCCGCTCGAGGTGGAGATTCTGGTGGCCGCCGTCGGACACCGACCGGACGGGGATCGGCTCTTCCACATTCGCTACGACGGATCCGTGACCGATGAGGACGTGTTCGCTGCCCTCGGTG
>CALACD010000140.1 GCA_937890445.1 uncultured Acidimicrobiia bacterium
CTCCTCGTCGGCGGACTGCCAAGCCTAGAACCCAAGCGTTCTCGGTGCCCCAGGGCCGATCAGAGCACGAACCGCAGGTTCTCGAGGACAGCACCGGGAAGGCGGGCGCTGGAAGTGCTTCGTTCGCCATAGGTGCCCGAGTCGAGAAGGAGCTCGGCTTCGTCGGTCAGGCCGACCAGTCCGGCACCCAGCATGTTGAACACGGTGTCGTCGAAGCGGAGCACATCGACCGGTGCCACGATCTCTCCGTCGTCCATCCAGTAGGTGGCGAAGCGTGTCATCCCCGTCGTGCGACAGGCCGACAGATCACTGAAGTTGGTGTACCAGAGGTTCCCGACCAGCAGTCCGGTGCCGAGTGCCTCAGCGATGCCATCGGCGGGGATGGTGCCCGGAGCGAGGTCGATCGACTGCGGATACTCACCACCCTCGGCCCCATTGGTGGCGACACCGAATTCCTGCGCCGAACGAGGAGAGACCAGCGTGTCGGCCAGGGCGCCGCCGATCACCAACGGCACGGCATCGGGACGGAGGAAACCTGCCGCTTCGAAGTTGGCCGCCACCCCATCGGCCGTTCTCTCCGAGATGTTCACCTGGGATGACAACGACGCTTCGCCGACGACCATGCGCAACAACGGCGTCTGCTTGGTCTCGTGGGCTCGGCGACCGAAGGCCCCGTAGTACGACAGGAGCGACAACAACTCTTCCAGGGCCCGGGGCGCGAGGTAGGTGCGGTAGTCGCCTGGGCCGAGGACGAGCGGTTTCCGGCCCAGTGCCTCCAGCTGTCGGTTCGACCAGTCCACCTTCCGGGCAAAGGCGTCGTCGTGCCACCCGAAGCCCGCGTACAGGTTCTTTGTTGCCTTGTCGGTGTGGAGGTAGAAGGACCAGTCCAGGTTGAAGGTGGAGGACTGGAACCAGTTGCGTTGACCCAGAGAGTTGGCGAAACCGCTGAACGAATCGCCGCTGGCGTAGATGCCGACGAGATCCCTGCCTCGCCCGGCTCGTCGTATCTCGGCCAGCGCAGACTCGGGGGTGGGTAGCTCGCCCGACTTCACCATTGCCGTCGACGTCGGTTCGGTGTTGTAGAGCAGATACGGGTCTTCGGGCACCAGGCGGCGCTGCTCACGCAACTGGGCGAGCAGCGCCGTGACGCGGGCCCGGTCGAACGCTCGGTCCCCGGTGAGGTTGATGGCGCCTCCGACATGGCGCTGTCCCTCGATCAGATCGAGGCTCAATCGCTGCTGGTCGACCGAACCGGCCTGTCGCACGTCGTTGTTGTTCAGGCGGATGAAGTCCGTTCGCTCACCCGAGAGATTGGCCAGCAGGACCTCGTCGCCGCGCAGCTGGTTGGTCGCCTCGGTGATCATCTCGTCGAACGAGGCCTGGCGGTCCGGGAACGACGAGCTCACCGGCGTCGCTGTGCTCATGCCTCGCCGCCGAAGACCTGAATGTTCGAGAATCGGCAGGCCGGTGAAGCATGGCCGGTCCCGATCATCTGGTTGAGCTCGCCCTTGCCACAGTTCGGGGTTCCCATCACGATGAAACTGTCGGCGTCGGCCACACCGGTCAGATTCCTCCAGAAGTTGCTGCTGACGCCCCGGTAGCCCGGGTTTCTGACCGCGCCCACGATCGCTCCGTTCTCGATCCGTTGGCCGTACTCGCAGCCGAACTGGAACTTGTTCCGGCTGTCGTCGATCGACCACGAGTTGTTGGTGTGCAGGTACACGCCCCGTTCGATCGAACCGATCAGCTCGGCCACGGTCGAGGTGCCCGGTTCGACGTTCAGGTTGGCCATCCGGTCGATGGGCGGCCGATTCCAACTCGACGCCCGCGCATTGGAGACGCCGTCGACTCCGCTGCGCCGTTGGCTCATCACCCCGCCGAGACCCCGCACGAGGATGCCGTCCTTGATCAGGTACTCCCGGGCAGCGGGCGAACCGTCATCGTCGTATCCGTAGCTGGCCAGCTGACCGGCCACGGTGGGATCGAACGTGACGTTCAGCAGTTCGGACCCGTAGGCGAAGGTGCCGAACATCTCGGGGGTGACGAAGCTGGTACCGGCATAGTTTCGTTCGTCGCCGAGGATCCGATCGAGTTCCAGGGGATGACCGATCGACTCGTGGATCTGCAGGATCATCTGGTCCGGGGCCAGGATGACGTCCATGACGCCATCGGGGCAGTTGGGAGCGGTGAGCAGTTCGACGGCCTGTTCGGCGATCCGTTCCGCGGCGTCACCGAATCCGAAGCGGGCCAGGACCTCGACACCGCCCTGTCCGCAGAAGCTGTTGCCCCCGAAGGTCCGGGTCTGCGTGACGGTCCCCTCGTTGGCGGTGGCCCGCATCCGGGGATAGACGAACTGGAAGCGTTGCTCGACGCGCCCTTCCTCGCCGTTGCGACCAGCGGTCAGGAGCAGTGTGTCGACATCACGCCGTGTCAGGCCGGCCTCCCAGTCGACGATCCGGGGGTCGCGGCCCAGCAATCGCGACTGCTGGGCCAGCAGCTCGAGTCGGTCCTCGAGCGGCAGCGTCTCCCAGCCGATCTCCACCGCCGAGCGATAGTCGCCCACCGAGGGATCGGGTGGCGCAACCGCGGCCACCATGGTTCCGGCCGTGATTCGAGCCCAGTGTCGAGCGGTCTCCACCGCCCGGTCCAGGCCAAGGGGTGACAGATCGGTGGTGGCGGCGTAACCCAGGCCACCGCCGTGCCAGATCGACATCATCACCCCGGTGTCGTGGTCGTTGAAGATCGGATCGACGGTGTCACGGCGCACCCGGAGATACTCACTTCGTTCATCGACGAAGCGGAGTGAGGCGTAGTCGACGTCGTGGGGCAGGCAGGCCCGCAACCGCTCGGTCATCCCTGCTGTTTCGAGCAACGTCATCTGGCGATCGTACTCGTGCTCGTTCTGGCGACAGGGCCCGGCGGAGGCATTCTGGCGGCACGGCCCGGCCCAGGCGACGGTTCCAGCCGCCAGAACGGCGACACGAGGCCGTCACGGTTTCGCGATGAGCCGCCTAGTCGAGCACCTCGGCGATGGCGACCTCGGCCACCCGGTCGCCGTCGTAGCCGAGGAGTCCGGTCAAGATCTCGAAGTTGTGCTCGCCCCAGAGTGGTCCGGCCTTGCGGGGCGTGCCGTCGCTGCGAGACAGCCGGAAGCCGTATTGCTCGGCCCAGGAGTGCCCATAGATCTCGTGGGGTACCTCGTGGAAGTGATCGCGATGCTGTAACTGGGGGTCGGCGACGACCTCGGGGCTGTTCTGGACCTGATGGGCCGGCACCCCGGCTGTCTGCAGCCTGGCCTGGAGCTCGAGGGGATCCTGGCCCACGCACCAGGCGCCGACGAGCTCATCCAACTCTGCGCTGCGGGCGAGACGCTCCTCGGTGCCGATTCCCACCAGATCCGAGCGCCCGAGCAGTTGGGCGAGGTGCCCCCACTGTTCATCCGACTCACAGGCGACCGTCATCCACTGGTCGCTGCCCTCGATCCCGCAGCCGTAGGCACCATGGGGTGCCATCCAGCGGTCCGCGTTGCCCAGACGACTCTGACCGAAACCGTTGACCTCCTGGTCGAGGACGGCCTCGGTCAGAAAGTGAATTCCCCCCTCGGCCTGAGAGAAGTCGATGCTGATGCCCCGACCCGTTCGTTGGCGCCAGTCCAGCGCCGCCATGATCACGGCCGCGGTGAGGCGAGGAGACGTCGCGTCGGTGTAGGCCAGGAAGGGACCGGCCGGCAGCCGGTCCGCCCACCCGGTCAACTCGTAGTAGCCACCCATCGCCGCCCCCATGTTGCCGAAGCCCGGGATCGGCGACAGCGGACCGCTGTGGCCGAACAAGGTGGTCGACACTGCAATGAGCTTCGGATTCACGGCCAGGAGATCGTCGTGGGACAGACCGACGCGTTCGAGCACGCCCGGTGAGAAGGCGTTGATGACGACGTCGGCTTCGGCCGCCAGATCGAGCACGACCTGGCGGGCCTCGGGAACCTTCAGATTGATCTGGAGGCTCTCCTTGTCGGCGTTGATCGAATGCCACTGCTGGCTCGACTCCGGACCGTTGTCGCCGGGAATCCGAGACAGACCCGACGAGCGGACCTGATCGGGACGCGTCTGGGACTCGATACGGATGACCCGAGCTCCGTAGTAGGCCAGCATCCGCGTCGCGAACGGGCCGGCGTAGACCCAGGTGAAGTCGACCACGGTCACTCCCTCGAGCGGTCGGCTCGGCGATGCCGCCGAACCAGCCACCGCAGCCGAGCTCACCGGCATCGGACGATCGGGCAGTTCGGCGAAGACCTCGGTGGTGTGCTGGCCCAGCGTCGGCGGTGGTCCGAGCCGAACGAGCTCTGCGGCGTCGAGATGGGCCCACGGTCCAGGGAACCGCACCTGTTGCCCGAGGACGGGCACCTCGACCTCGTCCCAGAAGCCCCGGGTCGCATAGTGGTCATTGGCCAGCACATCGGCCGGCGTGGTCACCGGCACCATCAACAGCTTGTCCCGCTGGGCCATCTCGAAGAGCTCGCCCTTGGTCTTGGTGGCAATGGCCGCGGCCAGACCCTCCGCCGTCCGCTGCGCGATGTCGGCCGACCCCTCCAGGTCGTGATCTCCGAGCAGGTCGGTCCAATCGATCGAGGCCAACTCGTCGGACAACGCGCCGACCGAGTTGGCCCAGGACAACATCCGGTTGGTGAACGGGCCGACCAGGACCCCGGGAAGAAAGGTGACGGTCACGTGCCCATCGAGGCACTCGTAGACGAAGCGGAACCGGACCAACCCGAGCAGTTCCAGCCCTCCCCCACTGCGTTGGGCCGACGGGTTGTCGCACAATGCCGGAGCCAGCCAGCCCTGTGCGGTCAGCATCATGGCCTCCTGGGCCGAGACGTCGACGTGCTGACCCAGACCGGTTCGTGCCCGATCGGTCAAGGCAATCAGGGCCCCGCATGCAGCCTCGGATGCGGCATTCAGCCAAACCTGTGGTGCCGAGATACGTACCGGTGCCCGATCCTTGTAGCCGTTGAGCGACATCTCACCGCTGGCCGCGCTCAGCGTGAGGTCGGTGGCCAACCAGTCCTGCTTGGGTCCGCCGGCCCCGAACGAGCTGAGCGACACCGTGATGAGTCCAGGATTCGCAGCACGCAGGGCATCGAGGTCGACGTCCATGGCCCCGCATTCGATGAGGATGTCGGCCGACTGGCTCAATCTCCGCAGTGCATCGGCGTCATCGACGACCACCGACCGCTTGCCCCGGTTGTAGGCCCAGTGCTGCAGTGAACGCTCCGGATCGACGATGCCTCCGGCGAACGGGGCCAAGCGTCGGGTTCGCACCCCGCCGGGCGGTTCGACCGCCACCACATCAGCGCCCATCTGGGCCAGGAGGAAGCCTGCGAAGTGCCCTCGATCGTCGGTCAGATCCAACACCCGGTACGGCGCGAGCAGCGACGCCTCGCGATCGATCGGATCGATTCCGTGGTTCTCATCGGTGTTCATCGGGTCCCCTTCGACAACAGGATCGAGAATGTACTCGATGGCTGCGTCGGGCTCCGGTTCGCTGAAACGCTTCGAAAGCCGTAGTTTGTTTTTTCGATGAGCAGTACGACGTCCCCACCGATGCGAGAAGAGCGGCGACCGCCGGAGAAGGAGGTCACCGAGGTTGCTCCCGGGGTCCTGCGCATCCAGCTGCCGATGGACATGCCCGGGCTCGGCCACGTCAACTGCTATGCCATCGAGGACCGCGAAGGGGTGGCCCTGATCGACCCCGGCGTTCCCAGCCTGCGTTCGTGGACGGTCCTCAACAAGCAACTCAAGAGCGCCGGTCTACCGATGGAGCGGGTCCACACCGTCGTGGTCAGCCACTCGCATCCCGATCATTATGGGGCGGCCCAGCGCATACGGAACCTCACCGGCGCCGACATCGTGACCCACGAGAACTTCAAGACCTACTGGGATCCCCACGAGGAGGACGACTTCGTTCGTGAGGTGGCCGTTGCCGGCGATCACGACGTGCAGATGAGCGCAATCGAGAATGCGCTGCTCAAGATGACGAAACGCGAGCGCAACTCGCCCTGGGACCGTCCGGTGCCCTGGGGCGGGCCGCCGCCGGACGCCGAGTGGCGCAGTCGTTTCCGTTGGCGCATCCTGCCACTCCTGCTGAGCAAGGTCTGGCAGCCACCGAAGCCCTCCAAGCGGGTCATCGACGGCACGACGCTGATGCTCGGTGACCGTGAATGGATCTCGGTGTACACCCCCGGCCACACCGCCGATCATCTGTGCCTGTTGGACCCGACCGAAGGCATCTTCGTCTCCGGTGATCACCTGCTGCCGACCATCACACCCCACATCTCTGGTCTGACCACCCAAGCCGAGCCGCTGGGTGATTTCTTCACGTCGCTGGAACGTATGACCACCTTCGAGGGAGTGAAGACCGTCCTTCCCGCCCATGGGCTCGTGTTCTCCGACCTGGCCGGTCGGTCGACAGAGATCATCGAGCATCACCACGAACGCCTGCACACCCTGACCGAGGCCGCGGTGTCGTCATCGGACAACGAACTGACCGTGCCCGAGTACTCCAAGCACCTGTTCAAGCCTCGCTCATGGGGTCCGATGGCCGATTCCGAGACCTTCGCCCACCTGGAATACCTCCGACAAACCGGCAAGGCCACGACCCGCGAGGTCGAGGGCGCGCTGCGCTATCGCATCACCTCGCACTGACCGCAGACAGCCGGGGTCACGATGGCTCCCACCGAGCTCATCGGATGGCGAACCATGACCGCGTCCGGCCCGCGACGTCCGGACCGGACCGGAGCCGGCGACGGGCTTGTGCTCGGTCGCCATCCTCTCGGCAGTCAGGGCAAACCCCGAGAGACCCTCCGGGGGAATGAGGGATCGATCAGCATCGGGCCCGATGTGTCGGGCCCTGCTCCTTCTCTAGGTTCGAGGCAACGCCGACGAACCCCGGAGGGGAACCCGCCATGCTGCTCGAAACGCCGACCTACGCAGACCACCAGCCACCGAACGTGCCGATCGCAGCCCGGGCGCTGCGGGCCACGAAGGCCTACGGCTCGGATTCCGAGAGCGGGGACACCACGGTGGTGGCCCTCGATGCCGTCGACGCCGCCTTCGGAGCCGGTCGTTTCACCGCCATCATGGGGCCGAGCGGATCGGGGAAGTCCACCCTGATGCATTGCCTGGCAGGTCTCGACCGACTGGATTCCGGACAGATCCTGATCGGCGACACCGACGTGACCACCCTCGACGAGCGGGGCTTGACCAAGCTTCGTCGGGACCGGATCGGTTTCGTCTTCCAGTCGTTCAATCTCATCCCGACCCTGTCCGCCATCGAGAACATCACGTTGCCCATGAACTTGGCCGGCACCTCCCCCGATCAGCGCTGGATCGACGAGGTGGTCGGCGCGGTCGGACTCGCCGATCGTCTCCGACATCGCCCCAGCGAACTGTCCGGAGGGCAGCAGCAGCGAGTCGCTGTCGCCCGTGCCCTGGCCAGCCGACCGGAGATCATCTTCGCCGATGAGCCGACCGGCAACCTCGATTCCCGCACCGGCGGCGAGATCCTCGCCTTCATGCGGTCAGCGGTTCGAGGGATGGGGCAGACGATCGTGATGGTCACGCATGATCCCGTCGCGGCCTCCGCGACCGATCGCGTGCTCTTCCTGGCCGACGGCGCCGTCGTGGGCGATCTCGACGAGCCCTCCGCCGATCTGGTCCTGGACCGCATGCGCGTCCTGGGCAACTGAGCCGAATCCCGAGAAGGAGAACGCCATGTTGCGACTCACCGTCAAGAATCTCGTTGCCAACCGAGTTCGCTTCGCCATGACGACCTTCGCCGTCGTCCTGGCGGTCGCGTTCGTCGTCTCGTCCTTCGTCCTCACCGATGGACTCCGCTCGTCGTTCAACGATCTGTCGACCGAGATCGTGAGCGGTACCGATCTGGAGATCCGCCCGATCGACGACGGTTTCGGGACCGTGGAGCGGATACCGGAATCACTGATCGGACAGATCGCCACGACCGACGGAGTGGCGAGCTCCGCAGGACTCATCGAGGCCGACATGACGATTCGGCCGATCAATGCCGAGGGCGAGAAGATCTCCACCGACGGGCCGCCCCAATTGACATTCGGCTGGATCGACGATCCCGGTCTGTCCAGTTTTCGGCTGATCGACGGAGACGCACCCCGAGCCGGCAACGAGTTCTCCATGGATTTCGACGCTGCCGCCACCCACGGCTTCGACGTCGGAGCGACCTACGACGTGATCACCCCCCGCGGAGTCCAACAGCTGACGCTGTCGGGGCTGACCAGCTTCGGCCAGGACAACGCCACGCTGGGCGCCACGTTGATGCAGATGAACTCGGCTGCGCTGCAGGATCTGCTCGGCGTCGACGGTTTCGACTCCATCGTCATCTCGGTCGAGGAGACGGCCGACGCGGCACGGGTCATGGCGTCGCTGGCGAACCTGGCTCCCGGCTACGAGGTCGTCGACAACGCCACCATCGAACGAGAGACGGTGGCCGACTTCAACCAGGGAATCGACATCATCGGGAATGCGCTCCTCGGCTTCGCCGGCGTTTCGCTCTTCGTGTCGATCTTCATCATCGCCAACACGTTCAACATCGTGCTCGGTCAACGGACC
>CALACD010000141.1 GCA_937890445.1 uncultured Acidimicrobiia bacterium
CTGGTGGGCACGCTCGGTAGTGTCGTGTTCATCACGATCTTGGCCGTGGTGGTCACGCACTTCGCTCACCTGACGGGACTGTCGGACGAGAACTTCCAAGTCCTTCGAGTGACCGCCGAGGCCATCGACCCCAGGGGCCTGCTCATCGCTGGGATCGTCATCAGCGCGCTCGGTGTGTTGGACGACGTGACGGTGACACAAGTGGCGGCAGTCAACGAACTGCGGCAGGCCAACCCCGCTATGACGAGAAGCGAGGTGTATCACGCTGCGGTTCGCATCGGCCGCGACCATGTTGCCTCGACGGTCAACACCCTGGTGCTCGCCTACGCAGGCGCCTCCGTCGCACTGCTGCTGTTCTTCTTCCAGGAAGGTCGTTCGGTCGGCCAAGTTCTCAACCGCGAGCTTGTGGCGATCGAGATCGTTCGCGCCCTCATCGGCAGCATCGGACTCATTGCGGCCGTCCCCGTTACGACCGCGCTGGCTGCGGCGACGAGCGATCTTCGTTCGCCGGATCCGCTCACCCCCTGATCGACGAGCCGTTCGGACTGGCCTTTCGGGCCGCCGCCTCGATTCGTTCGATCACCCGGCTCGGATCGATGAACCAGTCGCTCAGGGGTACACGGAGGATCGGCCAGCCGAAGGCGCTGAGCACACTGGCCTCGGCGAGGTAGCGGGGAGCCACGTGGTCGCTGCCGAGGTCATGGTCGGGTTCGAGGAGCACGCCGAGTCGGTAGGAACCGTCCATGGCAATGGCCACGTCGACCCGAAAGATCGATCGTCCGACTGCGGTGTCGGCAGTCCAGCCTCGGCCGCGGAGTTCGGCTGCCAGAGACGCAGCAATCGTGCTCCCCCCTGGGGCCGGCTGGGTCGGATCCGGAGCGAGGGCCTGGAGTTGAGCTGACGACGCAGCCACTTCGCCCCGGCTCTCGGCCGCTGCGTAGGTGAGGAAGCCGGCAAGATGCGAGGCTCCCTCATTGTGGAGATTGGTGATCTGCGACCCTTGCAGAGAGGTGACCACGGCCATGTGTTGCTTGGCCCGGCTGAAGATCACGTTGAGTCGGCGCTCGCCTCCGGCGTTGTTGATCGGGCCGAAGTTCATGCGGATCCGGCCGTCGATATCGGGGCCGTAGCAGACGCTCATGATGATGAGGTCGCGTTCGTCGCCCTGCACGTTCTCCAGGTTCTTGACGAAGAGCCCGACGAACTCGCCGTCGTCGATCCGGTGTACTTCCGCTTCGTGGCGCGCTGCGAACTCGGGGTCGATCGCCGCCAGTTCCTCCAGCGCGGTCTCGATCATGTCCTGCTGGGCCTCGGAGAAGGCGACGACGCCGATCGTCAACCCCTCATCGCGGCCGAGGATGACGCGAACCATCTCGGCGATGTAGTCGGCTTCGGCGGCGTTGCGTCGATCCCGGTACCGACCATGCTCGAGGTGATGGAAGGAGATCGGACGCTGCAGCGTTTCTGCGGTGTTGGCGTCGGCGTCGGAGGTGTCATCGGCGCGGAGCTCTTCGAGCGCTCCTGCTGGTAACGCCGTGTCGGGGACCGTGGCGAGTCGTCCGCCGTAGAAGGCGTGGTTGCTGTAGGCGATCAGCGACTCGGAACGGGACCGGTAGTGCCAGTTCAACATCGACGACCCCAGGGCCAACTCCGCCTGTGTCAGGAAGCTGTCACTGTCGAGCGTGATCGCCCGGCGGTGGCGGTCTTCGTCGACGAGCAGTTCGTTCTCGTCCTCGGCGTCAGAGGAGAAGAACCTCGTCGGGGGCATCTGCATGCGGTCACCGACGACGATGACCTGAGGGGCCCGCATCACCGATGGGATCGCGTCCTCGACGGGGATCTGGCTCGCTTCGTCGAAGATGACGACGTCGAACAGGTCGGTTTCGAGGGGCAGCGTGTCGGACACCGAGAGCGGACTCATCAGCCAGATGGGACGCAGATCGCGAACGACCACCTGGCTCTCGCCGCTGGCCATCTCGCGAATCGAACGGTGGCGTGCCTTCTTCTCGGCCTCGCGCTCGACGATCCGCCGCCCAGCGACGTACGCCTTCTTGCGGTCCTTGTCCTCGGACGAGCGTCGGGCCATCGACGCCTCGGAGTGACTGATGTTGTCCAGGAAGGTGGTGCGGGCTCGTTCGACGATCATCGCCGCGTTCGTCTCGAGGAGCTGGCGGAGAAGCCCGCCGGTCGTGGCGACGGCCTCGTCGATCCTGGAGCCACTGAAGCGCTGGCTGTCGACCGTTGTGATCCAGTGGTCGAGCTCCCGACGCAGGATCCGTGCTTCGATCTCCGGGAGCGTTGCCTCGGCATCGAGCACGGCGGTCAAGGAACCCGTTGCCGCATCTGCCAGTCTCGACCAGGAGAGGAGGGCGTCTTCGGCCGACACCGGGGTTCGGGCCAGGGCTTGGCCGATCGTTCGCAGATCGGCGATGGTTGCCCCAGGACCGAGCAGGAGATCGGGTTGAAGCCCGGCGACCGACGAGAAGGCGTGGCAGATCTCCTCGAAACGAGTGCCCGCGGCCATCAGCGCGGTGAAGGCGGGGCGTCCCTGAGCCGTGTTCGCGAGTTCCCGGAGGGCGACAGCATTCCGGGAGCCGTAGGTTGCATCATTGCGTTGCTCGGTCGCTCGGACCGCTGCCACGGCCTCGTGATGGGCGGCCAGCTCGGTCAACACGGCGGTCACGGTGGGTCGAACCTGATGGTTGTCGAACCGGTATGCGCCCTCGACCAGCGCCTTCACGTCCCTCCATCTGCCGCTGAGGAACCCGAGGAAGGAGCCCTCCTTGGCTTCGGCAACGGCGAGTGCAGCGGCCGTGTCCTCGCTCGACAGTGGGACCGTCCAGCGCTCGAGGACCAATGCTGCGGTCGCAGCGGACTGCTGCAGTTCGAGCTGGCGTTGGGCGGCCGCGTGCAGCTCGAGATGCTGCGGTGTCCGGGGGTCGAGCGACGCGATCGCACCGACGCGTACGGCCCCCGCGAGCAGCGGCGTCCAATCCACGGTTTCGACCAGGTCGGTGAGCAACAACGATGGGTCGACACCGGTCGTTGCGAGGTCGATGGTCTCCCCGAGGCGCCGACAGGTCGCGATGGCGTCGGCACCCGTGAGCGCGGTGGGTGCGACCCGTAGCGCGGCGATCGTGCCGAGCGGGCCGCCGGAACCCACCGAAGCGAGCGCGTCTTGGACCTGGTCCAGCCGAGGGCGGATCGTCAGCCATTCTCCCGGTTCGATGGCGACTGGTTCGTCGGGCTCGTGGCGTGGTCCGACGCCGGCCATGGCCTCGAGGGTGGCCAGGCGTTCGATGGCCTGAGCGACCGACAGGCCTCCGCCCATGCTGCGACCGAGTTCGCCGGAAAGCTCACGTACCGGCCGCAGCGCGACGTCGATCTCCTCCAACAACTCGGCTCGGCGCTGCTCGGCCGGATGGTGCTCGGATATGCGGGCATCCAGCGGGGCCGCGGACTCCAGCCATGCGTGGTACGTGGCGCCGAGGTCGGCGATGAACTGCTTCTTGTCGAGTTGCGAGTCGTGGATCAATGCGGTCAGATCGCCGAGGCCGACTTGGTCGAGGCGATGGGCCACGACATCGATGGCAGCTCGCTTCTCGCAGACGAACAGGACTCGCTTCCCCTCGGCCACGAGGGCGGCGATCACGTTGGCGATCGTCTGACTCTTCCCGGTGCCCGGCGGCCCCTGGATGATGAACGAGTCGCCTCGTACGGCGCGCCGAACGGCGCGGGCTTGGGCGTCGTCGGCAGGCAGGACCAGGATCTGACCAGGATCGATCGGTTCGGTCGGCCCGTTCCGGGCCGATGGTCGGTCGGGATCGAACAGGGGCTCGAACGGCGTCGACGTCACATCGATCGATCCGCCTACCAGAACTGCGTCGTAGTCGCGGGCCAGGCTGGTGCGTCGTGATCCGAGCATCGACAATGTCACGCTGCACAGGTCCACCTGCCAACGATCGACAGAGGGACGGTCTCCGCCCAGCGTGTAGGTCTCCGAGGAGCGCGACCCCGGCGTGTCGTCGTCGGTGGCGTTGAAGGTGTTCGGTCGGGGTCGTGGCGTTGCTCCCGCAAGGTCCCGGAGGGGCAGTTCGGCTGGGCGCACGAAACGCTCGTAGAGCCCCTTGCCGAGCGGTCGCCAGTCATCGGGTTCGTAGCTGAACTCCTGTCGTCGCCATCGACCCGAGGTGGCGAGGCTCCGGGCCCGGTGGCGCCGGTAGGTGTCGACGCGCAGTCGGGCCTTCCGTCGGAGCAGGTCGATGCGCGGTTTGTCGATCAACTCGATCGAGATGGCCGGGGCGCTGAGGCGGACCTGCCGTTCCAGTTGCCCGACGAAGGCGACGATGTCGTCGTTGGCGACGGTCTCGGGCAGTTCGATGTCGAACCGTTTGGCGAAGACGTGTCGGAGCACAGGGTTGACGGTGGCGTCGTCGTGTGAGGCGTCCAGGCGGTAGCGGGTCTCGATTCCCTTCTTCCGGGTCAGTGTTGCCGGGAGCGTCAGCAGTGGGGACTCGACCGCTTCTCGAGCCTCGGGGTCATACCAACGAAGGAAGGCGATGATGAGGTTGAGCCGTCCGTGCCCGGTCTCGACCTTCGTCTTGCGTTCCGCGCTGATGAGCTTGTCCAATGCCGGCGCCAGATACGGGGCCTCCTCGAATCGGCACCACCTGGCGAGGTCGACCTCACCCTTGCCGATGGCGGCTGCGGCCGAGCCGGTCCAGGTCAGGAGGTCACCCGGTTGGATACGTTCGACGTTGAGCATCAAAGGGACGCTGGCCTCGGTGAGCGAGACGCTGGTGGAGGTACGTCGGTAGTAGAGCTCGCGGTTGCGGCGGGTCGTGTCGAAGACCCGGTCTCGCAAGGTACCCAGCACCGCCTGGCGCCAGTCGGTATCGGGAAGGTACGCCGTGCTCAGGTCCAGATCGGCGGGCAGGTCCCGATGGTGCTCGAGCCGGGCGATGATCTGCGACACCTCGGTCGGTCGGCGCGAGCGATCGGGATGGATCATCGCTGCGAGCGTTCCGGCGATGACGGGATGGAGTACTTCGTTCAACGCGCCGGGACGGCGGAAGTTCTCGGCCAGGGTGTCGAGGTCGTCGGGCGCGTCGAGGTCGAGGGCGAACGCGTAGCTGCAGAGCCACAGTCCGGCGAGGGCGATGTCGGTCAGTTGGTCGTGGTGACCGTGAAGCTGTTCCCAGACCCGATAGCCCCGAACGAAAACCGGTCGCGTCGGCCGATCATCGTCGGGGTCGATCACGTCGCGGCTCGTCGTCGTCCCGAGTGGTCCGTTGGTCGTGAGGTCGACGGTCCGACGGGTGTTGATCTCGACCGCCGACCGATGGTCGTCGGCCGTGATCCGGTCGACGACCGGCAGGTTCGACTCCTCGGTGGCCGACTGACGGGAGCGGACGCGGAGTCGTTCACCGTCGTAGTCGAGCGCCGAGATGCCCGCCGCCCCGGTCACGAGACCGGTTCGATGAAGCTCATCGATCTGACGCAGGAGCGGAAGGCTCACGGCCAGCACGTCCCCGCTGCGGGGCGCGGCGCCGATCGTCGCCTCACTGAACAACCGGGCGAAGGTCACCTGTCGCCTCTGCGGATGCGGTGTGTCTGCGGTGGGGTGCGGTCCATGGCCCGAGCCAGAACCTTGTCGAACTCGTCGGCCACTCCCTGACGCTCGGCTTCCATCGACAGGTTGCGGAGGTCATCGAGTCCCTCCGAACTGCCATCGCACAGCGCCAGATCGACCAGCATCGCCGCCGCCATCCAGCGGATCGAGGGTTCGTGGCCGGTGAGCTCGCCGTCGGCAACGGGCGTGACCGCCGAGAGGTCGAACTCTGGATACGAAGCGAGGTAGCTGTCGGTGCCCTCGTTCTCACCCACGATGTCGGCGCCGCTACGAAGCACGCGCCGGACGAGCTCCTGCAATCGGATCTGACCGAGCAGGTCGAGTCGCTCGAGGTCGTCGGGTCCGCTCACCAGATCGCTGGTCGCGGATTCGGATGTGCCTCGGCTGCGTGCTTCGATGCAAGCCACCCGGATGTGGAGCTCCGGGTGGGTCCAGGCCTGGCTCGCTCTCGCATCCAGTTCGAGGATCTCGGCTGCCTGGCGAAGGTAGGCATCGGCCTCCACGTGGCGGATACCGGCGTTGACCTTGACGATGGAGGTGACGACCGCAGGGATGCTGTCCACGACCTCGGTCGCCATGGCATCGGCCCAGATCTCGGTGTGGAGTCGCAGGCGCCGTGCGGTCTCGACGACGGCATCGGCGGCGATTGGTTCGGAGGCAAGACGGTGGATGAGGTGATCGAGCACGTAGTAGGCAGAGTCGTCGGCGCTCCAAAGGGCGATGTGGGCCAACTCGTGCGCGAGCACTGCCACCTGCTCGTCGTTGTCGAGAAGGTCGAGGAGGTCGCCGGAGAAGACCACGTTGATCCGTCCGTTCAGGCGGAAGACCCGGGCATTGCGTTCGCCGCTGCCAAGCTCCTGGTAGAGCACGATGGGATCCGTGATGCCGAAGCGGTGGGCAAGCAACGTGGCGTGGCCCACGAGCACGTCGTGGACGCCGCCTTCGAGCCGGTAGGCCGACGTGAGCAGCGCGACCTCGGCCGAGTCGTCCTGGCGGTCGGCCACGGCGCTCGACTCGGAGAACCACGCCCAGAGTTCGGGTTCGGTGGCACGGAGATGAGTGACGAGTTCCCGGTGGTAGGAAGGAATGGTCAGCAAACCCAGACCCACCATCTGATCCTCTCGGTCATCCATCCTTGCTCCATCCCATCCCCGGCCAGTGAGGTCGTCTGGTGCTCAGGAGCAGTTGACACAGGTGCCGAGCACGTCGAGTCGGTGGCCCGTGGTTTGGAAGCCGGTGTCGCTGAGGGCCTTCTCGAGGGCTGTTTCGAGGCTGCGTTCGGTCCGCTGCGATACGACGAAGTCGTCGACGGCTCCGCACTCGGTGCAGATGGTGTGGCGGTGATGGCCGATGATGGTCTCGGAGAGTTCGTAGCGCGTCAGGTCGTCAGCGCCGGAGATTCGCTGCACGATGCCGACGGATTCGAGGTCGGCCATGTTCCGGTAGAGCGAACTCTGGGACAAGCGGGGGCGTAGATCGAGAAGCTCGGGGATCGACGAGGGGCGGTCGGCGCTGATGAGGAGTTCGACGAGTTCTTGCCGGCCCTTGGTGTAGAGCTGGCCCGATTCTCGGAGGCGTGTGGACACGAACTGGTGGGTCTCGTGGGTGTTGGTGTCCATGGCGTCATGGTAGCGACACAGGTTCAACGGGCGGGTTGGCGCCGACAAGCTCGGGCGTACCCGTCAGTGGGCGTGGTGTGGGTCGTCGAGAAGGAGCTCGTTGCCGATTCGCATGAATCGGCCGCCGAAGGCGTGTCGCAGATGCACATCGGTGAGTACCTCATCGGGTAGGCCGACGGCAATGGGGAACGTGGCCAACAACAGGATCTGATCGCAGCGACCGGCGTCGTCGAGGCTGTGGGTGGTCATGACGACGGTCCGCCCTGCGGCGACCTCTTCGTCGATCACATCGAGGATGACGGCCCGCGACACGACATCGAGGCCGGTCACGGGCTCGTCCAGGAGGAGGACATCGGTGTCCTGGGCGAGACCCTGGGCGACCAGCACACGCTGCCGTTGGCCACCGGAGAGGCCGTGAAGCTGGCGTCCGGCGAGATCCTCGACGTTGAGGCGGGTGAGCGAACGGTCGATCGCGTCGCGATCGGTGGCGGTGAACCGACGAAACAACCCAAGGCTCGAATAGCGTGCCAGTGACACGGTTTCGCGAACGGTGATCGGGAGGCTGCGGTCGACGTCGGTCGACTGCAGGACCAGGGCCGGAGGGGGGCCGGCGACCGATACGTGTCCGGCGCTGGGGTGAATGGTCCCAGCCAATGCCCCCAGCAGTGTTGATTTGCCCGAACCGTTGGGACCGATCACAGCGAGCGATGTGCCAGCAGGTACGACGAGGTCGACCTCGCCAAGGGCGATGGTGTCGCCGTGACGGACCTCGAGTCCCCGAATGGTGATCGCAGATGTCACCGATCCAGCGTAGAAGCAAGACGCAGAGAACTGATTCCCGTTCTGGGTTGTCGGCCGTTGGGTCTCGCTCTAGCGTTTCGTAGGAATGAAAGCGGTTCCTATTCTCAACAGAATGCAATCGGAGGCATGTCCATGAGGTTCTCGATCCGGGCTCTACTGGTTCTGTTCGGCGGGCTTTCCATCCTGACGGTGGCCTGTGGTGATGACGGGGGTGAGTCGCCGGGAAGCGAGGTGGCTGCTGAGCAGCCGCGAATCGTCGTGACCACGAACATCCTCGGCGATGTCGTGCAGAACCTTGTCGGCGACCAGTTCGAGATCGTGACGATCATGCCGGTGGGTGCGGACCCTCACGATTTCCAGGCCTCGGCGCAGCAGGTAGCGCAGATCGGTGAGGCCGACGTGCTGATCGTCAACGGAGCCGGGTTCGAAGAAGGCCTGCTGGATGTCATCGAATCGGCGGAGGCCGATGGTGTGCCCACGTTCGAGGCGATCAGCGCGGTCGAGACGATCGAGTTCGGTCCAGGCGGCCATGAGCACGGTGATGAGGAGCACGGTGATGAGGAGCACGGTGATGAGGAGCACGGTG
>CALACD010000142.1 GCA_937890445.1 uncultured Acidimicrobiia bacterium
GACGGAACCACGACAGCCACCGTCCTGGCCCAGGCTCTGATCAAGGAAGGCCTCCGCAACGTGGCCGCCGGAGCCAACCCGATGGGGTTGAAGCGGGGCATCGAAGCCGCCGTTGCGGCTGCGGTCGAGTCCATCGCGAAGTCGTCGAAGGAAATCGACGACAAGAGCGAGATCGCTCAGGTCGCCTCCATCTCCGCTGCTGACACCAATGTCGGCAAGGTGCTCGCCGATGCCATCGACAAGGTCGGCAAGGACGGCGTCGTCACCATCGAGGAGTCGAACACCTTCGGCATCGAGCTCGAGTTCACCGAGGGCATGCAGTTCGACAAGGGGTACATCTCGCCCTACTTCGTGACCGATGCCGAGCGCCAGGAAACCAGCCTGGACGACCCGTACATCCTGTTCAACCAGGGCAAGATCACCAGCGTGCAGGATCTCCTGCCCGTACTGGAGAAGGTCATGCAGACGGGCAAGCCGCTGCTGATCATCGCCGAGGACATCGAGGGCGAGGCTCTGGCCACCCTCGTGGTCAACAAGATCCGCGGCACCTTTGCCTCGGCCGCAGTGAAGGCTCCCGGATTCGGTGAGCGTCGCAAGGCAATGCTGCAGGACATGGCGATCCTGACCGGTGCCGAGGTCGTGTCCGAGGAGATCGGTCTGAAGCTCGACGGAGTGACGCTCGACATGCTGGGCACCGCCCGCAAGGTCGTGATCACCAAGGACAACACCACCATCATCGAAGGCGCCGGCAACAAGGCCGACGTCGATGGTCGAGTCAGCCAGATCAAGGCCGAGATCGACAACACCGACTCGGACTGGGACCGTGAGAAGCTGCAGGAGCGTCTGGCCAAGCTGGCCGGCGGCGTTGCTGTCGTGCAGGTCGGTGCGGCAACCGAGGTCGAACTCAAGGAAAAGAAGCACCGCATCGAGGATGCTTTGTCGGCAACTCGTGCGGCCCTCGAAGAGGGTGTCGTGGCCGGTGGCGGAACCGCATTGTTGCGAGCCCGCCCCGAGGTCGCCAAGGTGGCCAAGAAGCTGAAGGGTGACGAGCGCACCGGCGCCGAGTCGGTCTATCGGGCCCTCGAAGCTCCGGCCCGTCTCATTGCTTCCAACGCTGGCCTCGAAGCTGCCATCATGATTGCCAAGGTCGAAGAGGCCGAAGGCAACATCGGCCTCAACGCCGCCACTGGCGTGATCGAGGACCTGATGGCCGCCGGCATCACCGACCCGGCCAAGGTCACCCGAGCTGCGCTGCAGAACGCGGCCTCGATCGCAGCCCTGGTGCTGACGACCGAGGTGCTCATCTCCGACAAGCCCGAAGAGGGCGGCGGCGGAATGGGCGGCATGCCCGACATGGGCGGCATGGGCGGCATGATGTAATTCTGGGCTTCGCCCAAGGATTTCGAAGGAGCCGGACCTCTTGGTCCGGCTCCTTCTGGTTTTGGTGGATGCCCCGGCACGAGCGCACGGGGGTGCGGGGTTCAGTCTCGAAGTGCGGGGCGTTCGGTCACGGTGACATTGCCGATGATGGGGTTGATCCAGTCGCCAGGACTGGCCACCGTGCTGCTGAAACCGAGCTCGATGTAAGGCACCGAGGGGTTGACCGACGACAGGTCGATGCGGCCGCCGTTGGTCAGAAGATTCTCTGGCCCCGCCACCACTGTTCCCGCGGGGTTGCGCGCGGTCACCGTGAACGAGGTGAAGTTGGACAGGAAGTCCAGGTCGAACAGAGCAAGCCCCCAGTAGAACGTGCCGTCATCACAGGAGCACGGGACGAGCCGAATGGATCCGTCGCCCGATGGGCAGAGTCCCATGTTCCGGGCGAAGGTGAAGAAGGTGCCGGCGTCACCGAGACCCATCAGGCAATCGCTGCCAGGGATACGACTGAATGCATACGGCAGGTGGCCGTTGCCCCCGAGCGTCCCGCATGACGTTGCTGCGACCAAGTCGACGCAGATCGCACGATCTGTCCAGAGATTGCCGAAGTAGGTGCGGTTTCCCCAGCGAAAGGGGTCCGTCAGGTCTCGCTGGGCCGGAAGCAGCCCGTCGATGTCGTTGCGGTTGTAGCCGGTTGCACCGTTGAGCGATCGACATTGGAGGGTCCGGTAGCTGCACACGCCGGACGGGATCCCGGCTGCGTCGACGTCTTCGAACAGGATGAGCTGCGCGCTCCAACTCGCCCCGACGTCGTGCACGCCGAAGCCGGCGCACGCCGCATTCGTCGCCGGATCCCAGCACAGCAGATTCTCCGTTCCCGCTGCGTCGTGCTGAGGCCACAGCAGGTAGATCCGGCCCTGGACCACGATGGATTCGGGCTCGAAGGTCCACGGGTTGGTGGGGAGAGGCCCCACTCGCTCGTCGCCGGCGATCGATGCCCATGCAGCCGATGATCGTGGGTAGCCGCCGCAGGGACTCGATGTCGTCAGATCGAGACAGTGCACCGTTGGCCCGCGGTCACCATGAAGGCACGTGTACCGACGCGGACTGGTTGGGTGGTCCACATCCGGAAGTCACGGGTGCGCGGTTGGGGATGCACCTGGGGGAACGTACGGAAGATCACTTCGCCACAGGGCGTCGGCATGTCGATCTGGATACACGCCATGCCGACCTCGGTGGTTCCGGTGGCCAGTGTCGAGTCGTCGTAGGCGTAGCGCTGCACCGGATACCAGAGATGGTTTCGGGCTTCGTCCATCACCATCTTGGTGCGATCGGCGGTCACCGTGTCGACCTTCAGCGGATAGCCGGGACACGGAGCTCTGGTGGAGATGTCGACGCAGATCAACTGGTCGATGTCGCCCCATCCGCCGCCGGCCGCCTGGTCGGCGGAATCGACGTGGTGGTTGAGGGTGAAGACCTTCGAGACGTCCGCGGTGATGTACGGCTTGAACCCGTCGCCCTCGCTCTGCGATGGCATGTCGACGATGGGAGGCGTGATGACGATGGGCTGATTGCAGTCACCCAGACATCCGCCCGGTGTTGCCGCAGCGTCGCGCCCGATCGTCACGTCGTCGATGACGAGGCCGGCGAAGTAGAGGTCGATTTCCTGATCCTGGAGCGACACGGCGACGTCCCGTCCGCTGCTGAGATCGACATCGACGACGATGTCGGCTGGGTCGATGCCATTGGCTGCCAGAACCTCGTTGACCTCGTCCTGGACCTCGAGATCGGTACCGCCGTTGCCCCGGACCTGTGCGCCGGCGAGAGCCGCGATGTCCGCCGCCCGCTGCAGGTGGGATGCTCGGGCGTACCACGAGCCGATGTCGATGGCGAAGGCGGCAATGACCAACAGGGGGACGATGAGCAGCGCCGTCATCGGCAGCACCTGCCCGGATTCACGCTGGGTTCGGTGATCGAGATCAGTCACGTGGCCATTCCTTGACGATGACGGTTTCGCTGATGGTGAAGTCCTGGAACATGGGTACGACGCCGGTCAGTACGTTCTGGTTCGCTTCGACGTAGATGCCGACCCACCAACCTCCGGCGTTCGTTCGGATCTCGGTGCACCAACGGTGGTCGCGCGAGTTCGGGCAATCGCCATCGATGAATGCGCCAGCCCCGGCAGCGCTGCGGATCTGGTTCAAGAACGCCTGGTCGTAGACGACGCACAGTCCCGTCACTCCCTGGTCGACGCGGGCCGCGGCAGTGAGGCAGGCGGAGGGCACGGTCGTTGTGCCGGTCGCATCGAAGAGGATGATCTGGGTGATGTTCTCGATGCTGCGATTGTCGAACTCGGTCACGAGGGTCTGCAGGACGCGCAGGTCGTGGCTGCGGTCGTTGCCGATGTCGAAGGCAGTGATGGCGCCGGCCCGCGTCGCGCTGGTTGCCGTGGCCGAGCGGAACCATGCATCGCCGACGTCGATCACACCCATGGACAGCAGAACGAGAAGTGGCAACAACAGCGCGAACTCGACGACCGCCGCGCCGCGTTGGCGACGATGTCGGGGATGGCTCGAATCGATCGTCATTCCACGATCTCCGGTTCGACCAGGACAATGGCCCGGTCGTCCCAGTCGAACACCAGGGGCGTGATGCCCGACAGGCCGTCGTACTCGGCATCGACCCAGACCCCGAGCAGATCATCGCCCCGCCGGACCGCGGGCACCATCCACCGGCCTTTGCCGGTGTGCAGACGGTGGGCAGGCTGGTCAGGTCGGCGTTGTCGTAGACGTTGCAACCGTCTTCGGTGATTCCCGCCATGCAGTTGGCCGTCGGGTCGGCCTGAAGATCAGCGGCCCGGTAGATCACCACCCTTCGGATGGCCGTTGCCGAGGTGTCGGCAAGGCGGCCACTGATGAGCGAGAGCATTTCGACGTCGGCATCGGCCGACGAGCGGGCGATGGCACCGGTGCGAGCAGCGTCTGCAGTCGCCAGACCGAGGGTGTTTCGGGCATGAAGCCCGAACGATGCGTCGATGATGCTCAGGATCAGGAAAGCAAAGAGTGGAAAGACGAAGGCAAATTCGACCAGGGAGGCACCGCGTTCAGGTGGTCGGCGAGGGTTCACCCTCCTCAGATCGGAACTCTGGACCCCGAGTTGACCGGTCTGGGCGTCTAGGAAGGTGGTCGGATACGCGTCTGTGAGGGGGTCGTGCGAGCCGTCGACGTTCGCTGAATCAGTGCGGTTCCATCGACATGAATACTGGTGTTTGAACAACCTCCGTCGGCCACCCTCTGGTAGTTGGTCACGAAGTCGACCGGGTCGATGCGCCGGTTCTCCCGATCCAGGCCGTGGAGGTCGGTCCAGACCACCTCCACGGCTGGTGCGTCGCAAGGCGCGAAGACTTCGCTCCAGACCATTGGGTGGGAGAGGTGATCGGCTTCGATCCACAGGTCCCGGGCCATGGTCTCCTCTCCTGAGCCGAGATCCGTGATGGAGCCTCGCCAGCCTCGCTCCGGAGATCGATGAATGCGGTACCGGTAGGCCCGACCGGGTACCCAGACGAAGTTGGACGTGTTGGGGTTACCGACAGCCGATCCCAGTAGCGAGGTCGAACCGGAGAGCTCGCCGCCGCCATCGTGATATCCCCCCCAATTCAGTGCGCCACCGCGGTCATAGTCGGGGTGATGCTGCAGTCCGAGATGCCCAGCGCCGAGGCCACGATCGCTGCTGTCGGCGAAACTGGCCTGGAGTGCCCAGAAGTACAGGTGAGGCGTGCGGGGGGCTTCGGTGATGGTGATGGTGGCGCGAACCTCCGACAGCGGAACTGGCGGAATCGTCCAGAAGAGGTGAAACGAGCTGGCACCGTTGCTCGAAGTCGGAGGGCCGACCGTCCGTTCGGGCGCCCCGGATGCCGGCGTCAGGATCTGTCGCGGGGAGAAGCGCTGACGGAGGAATCGTTCGATGGAGCCCATGGGCGGATCTTTGCAGATCGTCGGCATCGTCTCAGGGCTAGCCTGAGACGATGGGCCGACCGGCAGCTGATCCGGGGGTGACGGGCTCCTCA
>CALACD010000143.1 GCA_937890445.1 uncultured Acidimicrobiia bacterium
CCGCCAACACGGCCGTCAACCGCGTCGTGGTGGCCACGGCCATATCCAGCACGGGCCCAACACCAACGGCAGCCAGTTCTTCGTGATCTCGGGCCCCAGCGGTGTCGGACTCCCGCCGTCCTACTCGTTGTTCGGCAAGGTCGTGAAGGGGCTCGAGCACGTGGCCGAGATGGAGAAGGTCGCAACCGGACCCGGCGATCGGCCGGTCAAGGACATGGTCATCGAATCGGTGACGATCACCGAACACGACGACTGAGCAACGACCTCTCATGACGACGCCGGCTACGAATGCGATCCTCGATGTCGATCTGCTCGCCTTCGAAAGGGGTGATGCCGTCCAGCGTCGGGCGGTGGTGGACGGAGTGATGCGGTCACTTCGAAATGGGTTCGTCTATACCAGCAGCGACCTGAGTGAGGATCTGCTCGACAGTGCGTACGGCCTGCTCGAGCAGTTCTTCACGCTGCCGGTCGAGGAGAAGCAGAAATCGGTGGCCGCCGGTACCCACGGACAGACCGGATACACGGGATTGCTGGTCGAGACCGCAGCGATCAGTGACGTGCCGGACTGGAAGGAGATGCTCAACTGGGGCGACGAGATCCCCGAAGGGCATCCCCTGCAGCGCAAGTATCCCCACCGGTATCCCCGACGGGTGCTCCCCGAGGCGCAAGTCCCGGGCATCTCGGCCGTCCTGGCCGAGTTCCACACCCGGGTTCTGGATCTGCAGCGGCGCTTTCTGCGGGTGATCGCTGTCGGCATCGGCTGTCACGAGACGTTCTTCGATGCCATGTTGGTCAACGGGACCACCTTGACCCGGGCCATTCACTATCCGGCGATGGAGCAAGCTCCGGGTGCCGAACACGTGTGGGCGGCCGAACACGCCGACATCAATCTGATCACGGCGCTACCACGAGCATCGGCCCGAGGTCTCCAGGTCAAGATGGGAGATGCCGGCCAGGAATACTGGGTCGACGCCATTCCTCCGGACCGGAGCGTCATCATCAACACCGGCATCCTGCTCGAACATGTCACCAACGGTTTGATCCCGAGCGGGATTCACCAGGTCGTTGCCGATCCCGAACAACCCGGCGAGCGGTATTCGGTGGTTCAGTTCGCCCACCCGACGCCGTGGACCATCATGGCCCCCGTTCCCACGTGCATCACTCCGGAGCATCCCCAACGATTTGCACCGATCGAAGCCGGCGACCGACTGGACGAGGTGATCTACGAGATCAACCTGGTCGAGGACGCTCGCCGGATCGCCGATTGATCTCTCGGTCGCAATCGACCCGAAAACTGCGATGATGGGAACGTCTCGACCATTCGAAAGGTTTGCACCACCATGACCGAGAAGACGTTCGACAAAGAAGAGCTCAAGACCCGACTGACGCCCGAGCAGTTCGAGGTGACCCAACACGCCGGCACCGAGCGGCCATTCACGGGGACGTATTGGAACGTCTTCGATGATGGAACCTACGCCTGCATCGTCTGTGACACCCCGTTGTTCGAATCCGAGACCAAGTTCGATGCCGGCTGCGGCTGGCCCAGCTTCTACCAGGCGCTGGACGAGGACGTGGTCGAGGAGCGGCGGGACATGAGCCACGGAATGCTCCGGACCGAGGTCGTGTGCAAGGGCTGCGGTGCTCACCTGGGCCATGTCTTTCCCGACGGTCCGAACCCGACAGGTTTGCGTTACTGCATGAACTCGGCCAGCCTCAACTTCGACCCCGCCGCCGACACACCCGCCGATCAGGACGCCGAGGCCGACGCCTGAACCGTGTCGGTGGCGCCGGTTCGCTCCGGCGTGCTCGCGGAGTGGGGTCGGGTCAGAGCAGTGGGGTCAGAGCAGTTCGGGGGTCAGAGCAGTTCGGGGGTCAGAGCTGTTCGACGACGTAGTCGATGCAGGCAGTGAGTGCTTCGACATCGGAGGGCTCGATCGCAGGGAACATCGCAATCCGGAGCTGATTGCGGCCCAGTTTGCGGTAGGAGTCCGTATCGACGATGCCGTTGGCCCGCAGCACGGCTGAGACGGTGGTTGCCGTGATGCTGTCGTCGAGATCGATGGTGCCGACCACATTGCTCCGTTGAATCGGGTCGGAGACGAACGGGGCGGCATAGGAGGACGCTTCGGCCCAACCATAGAGGTGGGATGCCGATGCTTCGGAACGACCGGCAGCGAAGTCCATGCCGCCATTGTCGTTGACCCACTCGATCTGATGGACAGCGAGATAGATCGTGGTGAGGGCCGGGGTGTTGTAGGTCTGGTTCTGGACCGAGTTTTCGAGCGCCGTCTTCAGATCGAGCCCGGTGGGTATCCAGCGCGGTCCCGAAGCGATCCGATCGATGCGTTCGAGAGCCCGGGGGCTGCAACAGGCCAGCCACAATCCGCCGTCGGAGGCCAACGCCTTCTGTGGCGCAAAGTAGTAGCAATCGACGTCATCGGGATTCCACCGAAGGGCACCGGCGGCCGAGGTGGCGTCAACGGCGACGATGGCATCGTCGGCGATGCCGGTCGGTCGTGACAGTTCCATCGACACACCGGTGGAGGTCTCGTTGTGCGTGAGCGCGTAGAAGTCGACGGCATCGTTGGCGACCGCGACCGGATGCGTTCCGGTTGCGGATTCGATGACGTCGGGATCACCGAGGAAGGGTGCGGCGTCGGTGGCAGCGGCAAATTTGGAGGAGAACTCTCCGAAGACCAGGTGCTGGCTACGAGCATCGATCAGACCAAAGGTCGCCACGTCCCAGAACAGGGTGGATCCGCCGTTGCCCAGCACGACCTCCCACCCATCGGGAAGTGCGAAGAGATCGCTGAGGCCGGACCGAAGTCGGCCGACGACGTCCTTCACCGTGGCCTGCCGATGCGACGTCCCCAGGTACCCGGACGCCATCTCGGCCAGCGAGGTCACGGCTTCGGATCGAACTTTCGACGGACCGGAACCGAAGCGCCCGTCCGATGGGAGAAGCCGGGACGGAATCGTGATTTCGGGTGGTGTTGGGCTCACAGGATGACAGGATGACAGCTCGCAACATCCTTCCCACTGAATTCTGCAGATTTGGAGTGAATACTCATGGGTTCCGGTCGTATCTCTGCCCGCGTCGCCGCTATCACGCCCTCCGCCACGATGGCGGTCGACGGCAAGGCGAAGGCATTGAAGGCAGCGGGCGAACCCGTCATCGGGTTCGGTGCCGGCGAACCCGACTTCCCGACGCCCGACTACATCGTCGAGGCCGCCGTCGAGGCGTGCCGCGATCCGAAGAACCATCGGTACACGCCGGCCGGAGGCCTCCCCGAACTGCAACAAGCCATCGCAGCCAAGACCCTCCGGGACTCCGGTCATTCGGTGGAACCGTCACAGGTGATCGTCACCAACGGCGGCAAGCATGCGGTCTACAACGCTCTGGCCAGCATCGTCGACCCTGGCGATGAAGTGCTCCTCCCTGCCCCGTACTGGACCACCTATCCCGAGCCCGTGCGCCTGGCCGGAGGCGTTCCCGTTGTGGTCGAGACCGACATCCACAGTGGCTTCAAGGCCACCATCGAACAACTCGAGGCGGCCCGGACCGACAAGACGAAGGCACTCATCTTCGTCAGCCCGTCCAATCCTTCGGGTGCGGTGTACAACCGGGCAGAGATCGAGGCCATCGGTCGTTGGGCGGTCGAGCACGACGTCTGGATCCTCACCGACGAGATCTACGAGCACCTGGTGTATGACGACAACGAGTTCTTCTCGATCGCCACGGTGGCGCCCGAGGTCGCCGACCGATGTCTCATCGTGAACGGGGTGGCCAAGACCTATGCCATGACCGGTTGGCGAGTGGGCTGGATCATCGCTCCACCCGATGTGGCCAAGGCCCTCGGTAGCCTCCAGTCCCACCAGACATCCAACGTCGCCAACATCGCTCAGCGGGCGGCGCTGGCAGCGGTGGCCGGAGATCTGTCGGCCGTGGAGATGATGCGGACGGCCTTCGATCGGCGTCGCAAGAACATGTTCGAACTCCTGGGAGCGATGGACGGCGTCGAAGTTCTCCGGCCCGAGGGAGCGTTCTACGCCTTCCCGTCCTTCGAGGGAGTCCTCGGCCGGACCATCCGGGGTACCAAGATCGAGTCGACCGTGCAGTTGGCCGATGTCGTGCTGGACGAGGTGAAGGTGGCGTTCGTCCCCGGAGAGGCGTTCGGTAGTCCGGGCTATGCCCGGTTCTCGTTCGCACTCGGCGACGACGACCTGGGCGAAGGCCTCGGACGGATCGCTGATCTGCTCGCCGAGGGCTGAAGTGACGAACCAACCCTTCGGTTCCTGGCCCTCGCCCATCAGTGCCCGTCTGGTTGGAGCCGGGGGTGTCGGGCTCTCGGGTCCGGCCGTCCGTCGAGCACCCGACGACGGCGAGCAAACCGAGATCTGGTGGGCCGAGCTTCGACCAGAAGAGTCCGGCCGCAGCGTTCTCGTACGGGCGGTGTCCGGACCCGAGGCCACCGGCATCGGTCAGGACATGTTGGTCGCGCCGTTCTCGGCCCGAACCAGGGTCCACGAATACGGGGGTGGAGCGTGGTTCCTGGGGCAGGCCGATGTCTACTTCAGCAACTGGGACGACCAGCGTCTCTACCGTCTGACTTCGGGCGGACTGCCCGAAGCCATCACTCCGGTTCCGTCGGAGCGGCACGGATTGCGCTTCGCCGATGGCGTCGAGGGGCCGGATGGAAGTTGGCTGGTCGCGGTGATGGAGTCCCACGACGGGTCCGAAGTCCTGAACCAGGTCGTGGTCATTCCCACCAACGGTGACGGCGAGCCCGTCGTCGTCGTTTCCGGATCGGATTTCGTCAGTACCCCGCGAGTCTCTCCTGATGGTCGGTGGCTCAGCTGGATTCGCTGGGACCATCCCAACATGCCCTGGGACGGCACCGAGTTGTGCGCTGCCCCGCTGTTCGATGGACCTCGGTTGGGCAACGTACAGGTCGTGGCCGGCGGCCCTCACGAGTCGGTGCACGCTGCCAACTGGACCGCAGATGGTCGGCTGCTCTTCTCGACCGATCGGTCGGGATTCTGGAACCTGCATCAGTGGACCCCGGGTGACAGCAACGACCGGGCCATCACCGAGTTGGTCGGTTCCGAGATCGGCTCGCCTCCTTGGGTCTTCGGGGTGCAGCCGTGGACAGAACTGTCCGATGGATCCTTGGTTGCCGTCCAGACGACGGCCGGGAACGATCGCTTGCTCACGATCCGGGTCGACGGAACGATCGAAACCCTGCCGAGCCCCTTCGTCGCCGTCAGCGGGCTGGCGGCCACGTCGAAGGGCGACCTGGTCTGTGTCGCCCAGACCGCGGTCGATCTGCCGGCGGTGGCCGTGTTGTCGTCGGCTGGGCGGCTGGCCACCTTCCGGGCTCCGACCTCACTGGGCATCGACGGCGGGTGGTTCAGTCGGGCCGAGGCCATCGAATTCCCTTCGGCCGGTGGGCGAAGGAGTCACGCCTTCTTCTATCGCCCGACGGGTCTCGACGTCTCGGGCTCCGCCGATGAGCTGCCGCCCCTGATCGTAATGGGTCATGGGGGCCCGACGGCGCACACGTCGCCCGCGTTCAACCTCAAGGTGCAGTTCTGGACCAGTCGAGGCTTCGCAGTGGTCGATGTGAATTACGGCGGATCGACCGGTTTCGGTCGTCACTACCGACGCCTGCTCGAGCGGGCCTGGGGCATCGTCGACGTGGAGGACTGTGTGGCCGCCGCCGAGTTCCTGGCCGCTTCGGGCCGAGTCGATCGGGAACGAATGGCCATTCGCGGTGGTTCGGCCGGCGGGTTCACGGTCTTGGCTGCGCTCACGGGCTCGCGGGTGTTCTCGGCCGGCACCAGTCTGTACGGGGTCGCCGACCTCGAGGCGTTGGCCACTGACACCCACAAGTTCGAGAGTCGCTATCTGGACAGCCTCATCGGCCCCTATCCCGATGCCAAGCCCATCTACGAGGAACGTTCACCGATCCACCACGTCGACAAGCTCTCTTGTCCGCTGCTGGTGCTGCAGGGCATGGAGGACGAGATCGTGCCTCCCAACCAGGCTGAAGCCATCGTTGCCGCGCTGGCGGCAAACGGGATTCCTCATGCCGCCATCTACTTCGAGGGTGAACAGCACGGGTTTCGGCGTGCCGAGAACATCGTGCGCTCTCTCGAGGCCGAGCTCTGGTTCTATGGTCGGGTGTTCGGCTTCGATCCGGCCGATCGAATCGAGCCGATCGCGGGAGCGGTCGGGCTCAATCAGTGACCGGTTGCGAAGCGTGTCGTGACCGTCTGCCGAGCCACAGCGTCCCGATCAACACGGTGACGCAGGACAGCCCGACCCACCCGGCGAAGAAGAGGTTGGCACGGTCGTAGGCGGCCAGGACATCGGGTCGGTCGGCTGATCCCAGGATCGTGATGGCTCCCGCGGTGCCGACCGCCGCGCCCAGATTCCGCAGGGTGTTGAACGCAGCATTGACCTCGCCGAACACCTTGGCCCCGACGTGGGCCAGCGCCCAGGAATTCATCTGGGGATGCGAAAGACCCCAACCGAATCCGAAGCCGGCCACCGACGGCATGAACCCGACGACGTAGTTGGGCTCGGGTGAGAGCATGAAGACACCCCACAGGACCGCGCAGGTGGAGATGGCTGATCCGACGATGATCGGGAAGCGGTGGCCGAACTTCTCGGCGACTCGTCCTCCCAGGATGGTGGAGGGGCCGGCGAACAATGGCCCGATCGTGATCGCCAGTCCGACGTGAAAGGGGGAGTACCCCCAGATCCGGCTCAGCCACAGCGGCCAGATCAACCAGATCGACAACGAGGTGATCGAGATGAAGAGGTTGGCGAGGTTGGCGATCGCGACCTCGGGAACGGTGAACAATTCGAAGTTGATCAGAGGTGCTGGGTGGCGACGGGAGCGAAACACGAACAGGCCGGCGATGGCCATGGCCCCGAGAATGGACCCGAAGGTCGCCGGGGCTGTCCAACCCCAGCTCGCACCTTGGGTGATGCCGATGACCAGCATGGCGATGGCGGCGACCGCCATTGCGGTGCCGCCGATGTCGAGCCGGTTCTGGTTCTGGTCTCCCACCGACTCGTCGACGAAACGGTAGGAGCCGAGCAGAGCAAGCGCGGCGATGGGAGCACTGACGAAATAGACCCAGCGCCAGGTGGTGAAGTTCAGCAGCATGGCGGCGACGCTGGGGGCGATGGCGGCTGACAAGGGGCCGGCCGAGGACCAGGCAGCCACGGCAGTCGAACGCCGTGTCACCGGGAAATTGGGAAGGGCCATCGACAACGAGGCAGGAATGAGGAGTGCGCCGGCCACGGCCTGCAGGGACCGGGCTGCGATCAGCACCCAGACGGTGGGAGAGACAGCCGACAGGATTGCGGTGACGATGAAACCCATCAGCCCGAGGTTGAAGATGCGTCGGCGACCCAGCCGATCGGCCAGTCGACCCCCCAGTGGTAGGAAGGCGGCCGACGCAATGAAGTAGCCGGATGCCACCCACGCCATCGTCGCTTCGGAAACGCCATCGAAGGTGTCGGCGATGTCCCCGAACGCCAGGTTGGTGGCCGTCGAATTGAATCCGAACAGAACGAATCCGAGCGCCCCGACTCCGAGGGCCTGCCAGGCCTTGGCCGAGATCCGATCGGATCCGTCCGGCCCGGTCGACGACGTGGTGGCCCGGTTGGGTAAGCCCGTGACACGTCTCATGGCTTCGACCCCACGCTGGTCGTGTCGGGAATGGGGGAGCGTTGAATGTGGGAGTGCTGGATCAGGAACGTGTCGGCAGTCTGGCGTCGCGTTCGCGCCCTTGCCACCATTCGCCGGCAGTTTCTGCCCACTCGGCTCGTCGGACGGCGAAGAGCCGGGCAGCCGAGTGTCCGGGCCAGTCCGGTCCCAGCAAGTGGGAAGGCAGTTCGGGGTCGGTGAACGGGAACCGTCGCCAGTGATGAACCAGGCGAATCAGGGCCGCCACGAAGTCGCCGTCGGTCCGGGGCTGGCACGTCTCGAACATCGTGACGAAGGCCCGATACCCGTCGGCCAGCGAGTCGAGATCCCACAGTTGGCCGATCCCGGTCTCGCCGAGGCCGAGACTTCCCGGGCGGCCCACGAACGTACAACCGTCCAGACCGAGTTGGCCCAGTTCGGCAACGACCGCCGCTTCCCTGCCGGCATCCGGGGTCACCCATACCCCCGGTGCCAGGCTGCCGAGCCCGTGCCATGCCAAGCGGGTGCGGAGCCGGTGACGTGTGCCGGGCAGCGAATCAGCCGAGATCACGACCAGCAGCCAGTCTCGTTCGGCCCCCGGTCGATCAGTGGGTCGACCAACCGGGCTCGGGTCGGTCAGGCCGAATCGGTAGATGCGATCGGCTCCCTCGGTGAGCAGCAAGGTGCACCGGTCGGTCAGTTGGCAGCGAGCTCGACGGCCCGAGCGGGTGGTCACGATCCACTTCGATCGGCTGGCGCGCAGGATCGCTTGGCGGCCCGCACGCTCGTTGACCTCCACCGTGGCCAGTGCCGCCAGGATGGTGGACGTCCAGGCCGAGCCACCGTAGGGAAGCACGAACTCGCCGAGCACGGTAAGCAGCACCGATCGGGCCGAGGTGTCGAGTGCCTCGGCGACGGGATCATCGGGCTGTCGGCTCATGGCGACGGAGGCATCATCGGGTCGACCCGGTGGCAGAACGCGCCGATGGCGGCCAGGACATCCTCGGTGGCTTCGCGGTGTGGCCAGTGGTCGCACTCCAACCACAACGTGTCGACCAGGCCGTTGACGGAGGCTTCGATACGTTCGAGCTGACCACCCGCACTGTAGGTGTCCTTGCTTCCCTGGATCAGCAGGATCGGGCAGACGACGGCGGCCAGATCGTCATCGATGGTCCAGTCCCGGAAGCGAGCCGAGGTCCAGACCTCCGACCAGCCCTCGAAGACGTCGTCCGGCCGGTCGTGGCGTCTGGCCAGGGCCTTGCGTAGCGCCATCGCGTCGTTTGCCCGTAGTCGGAGGATCTCTCGAACGCAGATGTCCTCGACGAAGGCGTGAGCCGACATCGAGACGATCCCGAGCGGGGCGGGCCCGGCGACACCGGCGACCGAGTTTCGCATCGCTGGGTAGAGCAACGCGACGGTCGCCCCGTCGCTGTGTCCGACCAGCAGCGGTCGCTCGATCTGTTCTGCGCGCAGGAGGAGGGACAGGGCCCCAGCCTCGTCGTGCATGAAGCGTGGTGACCACGGTGGTGGATGAGGCCCGGAACGGCCATAACCAGCTCGGTCGTGGGCGAGGACCCGCCGCCCGGTCTCGAACGCCAACCGATCAGGAAAGTCGGCCCAGGCCGAAACCGAGCCGAGGCCCTCGTGGAGGAGGACGATCGGAGCCCGGTCGTTCGGGGGCATCGACGGGGGCTCGAACCATCGTCGGAACGGCAGGTCGGCATCCATCGAGCGTCTAGAGCCGGACGTATTCGTAATCGGTGGGTTGCCCGGAGATGCCGGTGCTGGGCGGTGCGATCCACGACGCCATGCGACCTTTGTCGAAACAGGGGGTCATCAACGATGCGACGAATGCCTTGTCCTCACCGGTGGGCAACCACTGCGCCGACAACGCGGTCCACTCGTCGGCCGAGAGCACCTCACCGTCGGGTGACACGTTGGCGTCGGCGAACACACCGACATGTCGGTTGAAGGCGAGGTGGGGGAGCGTCAGTCGATGGTCGATTCCGTGGTCGGTCAGCGTCCGATTCCAGCGGGCGAGACCTTTGGTGCAGTCGTCACGAAAGGCTTCCTGGAGCTGAAGGTTGACGGCATTGACCGAACGTGCCGAACCGGTCGTGATCTGGCCGTCCACGAACGCGGGAACGATGATGTCGCGCTCGACGAGCCGATGGTCGTCTTGGTAGCGGTCCTCGTTGAAGCGGCCCTTGACACTGCTGGTGTAGCTGGTTGCGCCGTTCGTGGAGACCTCGGCCCCGAAGAGGTCCAGGGACACCGACCAGTGGAAGTTGAGATACCGCTGCAGGGTGCCGAGATCGATGCCTCCGTGAGGTCGGACGTCATCGGTGTCGTGGGTGTTCATCAGTTCCGCCGTACGTTCGATGATCCGGCCGATTCCCTGGGTGCCGACGAAGAGGTGGTGTGCCTCTTCCTTGAGCATGAAGTCGCAGGTTCGGGCCAGTGGGTCGAAGGCCGACTCTCGCAACGCCCCGAGCTGGAACTTGCCGTCGCGATCGGTGAAGAAGGCGAAACAGAAGAAGCTGAGCCAGTCGGGAGTCTGCTCGTTGAAGGCACCCAGTATGCGGGGGTTGTCCTGGTCGCCGGAATGGCGTTCGAGCATGCTGTCGGCTTCGTCTCGACCGTCTCGGCCGAAGTAGCGCTGGAGCAGATAGACCATGGCCCACAGGTGGCGGCCTTCCTCGACGTTGACCTGGAAGAGGTTGCGGAGGTCGTAGAGACTGGGTGCGGTGGCGCCCAGGTGCCGTTGCTGCTCCACCGAAGCGGGTTCGGTATCGCCTTGGACCACGATGAGCCGTCGGAGCATGTTGCGGTACTCTCCCGGCACTTCCTGCCACACCGGTTGGCCTTTGTGGTCACCGAACCCGATGGTTCGATCCTTCTGCGGTTCCGACAGGAAGATCCCCCACCGGTACTCGGGAAGCCGGACGTAGCCGTAGTCGGCCCAGCCGTCGCGATCGACGCCGATGGCGGTACGCAGGAACACGTCTCGATCCTGGAACTGGGCCGGCCCGAGTTCCCCCCACCAGTCGAGAAAGTGAGGTTGCCAGGACTCCAGTGCCCGTTGCAGGCGCCGATCGGCGGCGAGATCGACGTTGTTGGGAATGCGCTCGGTGTAATCGAAGGTGGCAGTCATCGTGGCTCTCCAGGTCTCAGGTTCGGTTCGGGTCGTAGCGGGGTCGGCGGCCGGTGCCGAAGGACCGCAGGCCTCCGCTCGGTCCCGAGGCGTTCTCGCGGTGGAAGATCCAGTTCTGCCAGGCCGTGAGTCGGCCCAGTGTCTTGGTGTCGCAGTTCTCGTTGCCGACGAACCGAAGGGTCGCTTCCATCCCGGTCAGTGCGTCCGGGTTGAAGCTGGCCCGTTCCTCGAGCGATACCCGGATCTCGTCGTCCCAGTCGAGGTCGTCGGGCGTGCTGGTGATCAGTCCCAGAGCTGCGGCGGACTGGGCGTCGAGATCCTGGCCGAGCGCAGAGATCACCGCGTCGATCGCCTCGTCGTCACCGCTGAAATGGCTGAACAAGCGATGTTGGCCGCTCAACATGGGTAGGAGCGGGGGTGAGGCCGATGACGCGGTCGTGGACGCGAAGGTCGCATTGGACGCCGTGAGTCGAACGGTTGCCGCGTTCGGAGGATCGTCGAGGTCTTCGAAGGTGCCATCGAGCATCCAGCTTCGGTCGGCGGCCAGGACCAGTTCGAACAGCAGGCCGACGAAGCACGAGCCCGGCTCGATGACGGCCAGCAGACTACGGGCCGACTGCTCCAGCCGTTGCAGGGTCCGTTTCCACAGCAGGCGAAGCTCGACGGTTGCCCAGTCCTCACCGGTGAGGCGCTCGTCCCAAGCCGCCACCAGGTCGGCGTCTCCGACCGTCTTCAGGAGGAACTGGCCGATCTCGGGTTCGTTGAACCGGAGATGGAGGATGGCCCGGTCGAGTTGCCGAGCCGCGCCGAGCAGCCATCCTCCATTGCCTGCGAGCAGGTCACCGGGAGGCTCTGTGTCGGGTGCGACGATGGTGATCGTGGCATTGGCAGCGGCCCGGTCGAGGTCGATGCGCACCCATCCGAGATCGACGTGGTCGTCGTTCGTGACCGGCACGATGTCATCCAGGACGAAGCCTCGTTGCGTGTCGTCGGAGGACGCCGAGGGCCGACTCGAGCCAGCGGCCAGCGTTCGGGCCCGGTCGGTCACGACGTCGTCGAAGGTGCTTCGCGGCACCAGCTCATCGACGAGTTTCCAGTCCAGGGCGGTTTGTCCCATGACACCCTCGGCCATCGTCGAGAGCTGGTCGGCTCGATCGCGTCGTACCTTCCTCTTGTCCACGACGCGGGTCAGTCCACCGGTGCCGGGCAGGACGCCGAGCAGCGGGATCTCCGGCAAGGACACCGCCGACGACCGATCATCGACCAACATCAGGTAGTCGCAGGCCAGCGCCAGTTCGTACCCGCCGCCGGCGGTGGTTCCGGCCATGGCAGCAAGATACGTCTGGCCCGAGTTGGCCGAAGCGTCCTCGATGGCGAATCGGGTCTCGTTGGTGAATCGACAGAAGTTGATCTTGTCGGCATGGGTCGAGGTCGCCAGCATGGGAATGTTGGCGCCCGAGCAGAAGACCCGGTCCAGCGCCGACCCGATCACGACTGTCCGCACCGACGGATGTTCCAGGCGTAGACGTTCGACGGCGTCGTGCAGTTCGATGTCGACACCGAGGTCGTAGCTGTTGAGCTTGAGCTGATAGTCGTTCGGCCGCACGCCCCCGTCGGGGTCGACGGCGAGACGCAGCCAGGCGATCTCCCCATCGATCTCGAGCTGCCAGTGTCGCCAGGCGGTCGGTTTGGTGGCGAACTCGATCGTCATCATCATGTTCTACGCAAAAGTTCGAAGTATGTCAAGGTCCGTAGGATGTTGTCGAGGATGGAGAGATGAGGCTGGAGAAGATCTAGGAGACTGCTGAGCAATTCTGGGTGAATGGCTCGCGTTTTCGGTCTGGATCG